>JAOUBJ010000026.1 GCA_029860345.1 Candidatus Zixiibacteriota bacterium
ACATAGGAAAGCGAAAGGCTTCCAGATCTACGTCGGTGGCTAAGACCACTGACCCCGACCCTGATAAGCCTGAGTTTTCCAACGTTGAACTATAAACCGGCAGCGCCCAAAAAGCGCTGCCGGTTATCTGTACCCAACGACCAGGCGCAGAACGACACTGCCAAGCCCTGCTTCTTGTGCCCCAAGCGCAAAAAAACGGTTTATCACCCAAAAACACAAACTTGACACCGCTATCCACGGCAACATATCTTTCTTCAAAGATCGACACTGAGATTACTTCGGGAGAGGATATGCGATTTCTACAACACGCTTTACTGACAGCACTCTTCCTGTTCACCACCGGCACAGCTCAGGTGGGAGAACGACGGGAATCTGTTGAACAAGTGCAACTGGCAGGCGATCAATCTCAGACTCCAGACTATGGCGGGACCGACTGCTGCAACCTACCGATTAGAGGAAATATCGACTGCGACAGCTATGACCTGATCGATCTGATTGATTTGGTGTATCTGATTGACTGGATGTTCAATGGTGGTCCCGGTCCGGTCTGTTGGCGGGAGGCCAACGTCGATGGTAGTGGACACGACTCTCTGACATTCGAGACAACCTCTGAAATCACCATCACCGATCTGGTGTATTTGGTCGAGTACCTGTTTACCGATGGACCGCCACCGGCGGCCATGCCGGACCATCACAGGTGGGAAAAGACCTATGCAAGCGAATCGTTTGACGAAGGCAGCGCCGTGGCCCAGACTGAAGACGGAGGTTACATCGTTACCGGTTTTCGGCAATCACCGGGGACCCGTAACCCCGATGTCTTACTTATACGGACGGACGCCTGGGGTGACCCAATCTGGACCCGATCCTTCGGCGACTCGCTGCATGAATACGGCTACGCCGTGGCTATAGCGCCCGATGGCGATTTTGTAATAGCCGGTGAAGTGGATTGGGATATCCTTGTACTCAGAGTCAGTCCGGAGGGGGATTTGAGATGGCTCAAGTCCTATGGAGGACCGCTCTATGACCACGCGAGGTCGATTGTGGTGGTCGATGGCGGCTTCTTGATTGCAGGAGGACGTGGTGAATCGTACACGGACCACCGACCGTTCATCATGAAACTGAATGGCGACGGCGATTCGCTCTGGACTAAGAAGTTCGGCGACACCACTTCGGCAGCTTTCTCAATGGCGACAACGGGCGATTCAGGCTATGCTCTGGCCGGCTGGACATATTTGGAGACGCAGGAGCACTTAGCGATTCTACTAACCAAGATAGATTCCGACCACGAAGTACTGTGGACTCGGAGCTATATGGATAACTCTGTGGCATTGGGTGTATTCCAGACGGATGACGACGGCTTCATCCTGACCGGGGAAAAGAACAGCGACTTTGATTCCGACCTGATAATACTTAAAACCGACTCTCTTGGCGACTCCGTGTGGGCCCGCGTTTATGGCGAGAATGACGAGGATCTCGGTTTGGGTGTGGTGCAGGCCGACGATGGCGGTTTCGTTGTTGCCGGGCTGCTTGACCAATGGTCGCAGGGCGACCGAAACGTTTGCCTCATCAAGCTCGATTCAGAGGGCAACGAAGTCTGGGTCCGAACCTATGGCGGGGAAAATCAGGATACCGGCTTGTCCCTGGCTCGGACCGCAGATGGTGGCTTCATAGTCGCCGGTAAGAGGTATAGGCGTATAGACGACTCAGAGCATAACGACGTCTACTTGATCAAAACTGACGCCGACGGCTACTCCCAGTAGCTGTCAGTGTGGGAAAGGCGGTTGTCAAATAGTATGACTACTCGATTTATCCAGCTTGCCGTTGCAATTCTGATCCTGGTGGCAGGTGGAGAGTTGACCGGGGGAACCAAATCGACCGGCGTTACGGATAGCTGCTGCGTAGGACCTATCCGAGGTAACGTCGACAACGATCAGGATGACCTTATCGACATCACAGACGTAGTATATCTAGTGGACTATATGTTCCAAGGGGGTCCTGCGCCCCTGTGTTTGAAAGAGGCAGACATTGACGGCAGCACCACTCTTGATCCATCCGGTGAGACTCCTGAAATCGCTATCGGCGATCTTATTCACCTGGTCGACTTCTTGTTCGCCGGGGGGCGCCTGCCGGTTCCTTGTTCCCCTGCGGACCAGTGGGAGAATATCTATGGTGGCGTGGGTACCGAGATAGCTTATTCCGTTGCAGCAACCTCTGACGGCGGCTACATCGTGGCTGGATCGGTTTGGGCAAACGGCGCAGATATATACCTAATCAGGACCGATGCCTGGGGTGACACCCTTTGGACCAGAACCTTCGGTACGCCTTTAGACGACGAAGCCTACTATGTTGCCGTCACCCCGGATGGCGGCTTTATCCTCACCGGGAATTCAGGGAACTCTAATCAGGCCGATCAAGACGTTTATGTAGTCAAGATCAGTGCGGTTGGAGATTTGGTATGGGAAAGGCGGTTTGGCGAGCCTGGCTGGAGCTGCGGATACTCGGTCGTACCCGTTAGCGGCGGCGGATACTTGGTGGCCGGGGCTCTTTTTGATTCATCACAGCATTACCGGGCCAGCCTCATCCGACTGAACGAGTCCGGCGATTCGCTGTGGAGCAGAAGGCACAGTGCCGGAGACCTTTCGACCAGTGCACGATCGATGGCGAAAACACCGGACGGCGGATATATCTTGACCGGATGGCAGGAGCCGCACCAGATTTGGCTTCTCAAGACCGATTCCCTCGGCCACGGCCTGTGGTCCCGGACCTACGAAGGTGGTCACATCGGCAGTTCAGTGATTCCCACCGCGGACGGCGGTTACATAGTGACAGGTACTTCGGATTACCCTTGGGATGATCTTTACGTTCTCAAGACTGATTCTCTCGGGGAGCCTATCTGGTCAAGAGAATTTGGAGAGAATGCCCCGGCTGATTTTGGCAGATCGGTTTTGCAGGCTGATGACGGAAATTACGTTATTGCCGGAATGCTGGACCAGTATTTCGAAGGTGGTGAAAACGTTTGTCTCATCAAGCTCGATTCTATGGGCAACGACGTCTGGATTCGGACCTACGGCGGGAGCGATCAGGACCGCGGTACCTCGGTAGCCAAGACGGGCGACGGCGGCTACATCATCACCGGAATCAAAGATGACGTCACAGACAGCGCGACGGGTTGGGATGTCTACTTGATCAAAACCGACGCTGAGGGTTTCTCGCAGTAGCTGTTGAAACCAGAAAGGCGGTTGTCGAATAGTATGACTACTCGATTTGTCCAGATTGCCGTTGCAATTCTGATCCTGCTGACAGGTGCAGAGTTGACCGGGGGAACCAAATCGCACCGTGGACCCAGTAGTTGTTCGATGGGAGATATTAGAGGTAATATCGACTATGACCTGTCCGATCTTGTCGACATCGCAGACCTGGTGTATCTGATCGACTGGATGTTTCATGGTGCTCCCGAACCGATCTGTTTGTATGAAGCAAACGTCGACGGAAGCTGCTGTACCGATCCGCCGGGCGAGAGTACCACTGATATTAATATAACCGACCTTGTCTACCTGGTGGATTTCCTGTTTACCGATGGACCCCCACCGGCGCCAAGCCCGACCACTGAGCGATGGGAGAAAACGTATGGAGGACATGAACCGGACGACGCAATCTCGGTCGCCCAGGCGGATGATAGTGGCTATGCGACGATTGGGTCCACAAGCTCCTACGGGGCTGGGGACGGTGACGTCTACTTAGTCAGAACCGACGCTTGGGGGGACACAGTTTGGACGCAGACATACGGCGGATCGGGTTACGATCATGGTTCCGACATTGTTGCTTCGAGCGACGGCGGATGGGTCATTGCAGGTCACACCGCATCGATGACACCTCAGGGCTGGGACGCCTATGTGCTGAAAGTCGATAGTATCGGAAATCTTATCTGGCAAAAGAATTTTGGCGGAGAAGGACCTGCCTCGGATATGGCCTTGGAGGTTATCGTTACGCATGACGATGGGTACTTACTTGCAGCTACTGTCTCAACCCCGGAAGAGTGGTATGTGGGTTGCCTTTACAAACTGAACGCATCGGGCGATTCGGTCTGGGCAAAGACCTATCACAATCCTCGCGGAATAGTGGCATGGTGCGTGGTGGCCACACCCGATGGCGGCTATGCCTTGACTGGATCGCTCGCCGGCTGGAGCCCCATGTTCCTCCTAAAGACCGACTCGTTGGGCGATAGCATGTGGACACGCACCTACGAAAGTGGATTCTATGGTCGCGCTCTGACGACAACTGATGACGGCGGGTACATTCTGGTCGGAAAAACGAATGCGGACCACCATTACCGTGAGTACCTGTACGTGATCAAGACCAATGCCGTTGGAGATACTGTGTGGACCAGGTACTTTGGTTATGACGTCGACAGTTTTGGCACGGCTGTCGTGCAAGCGAACGACGGCGGATATGTAATCGGGGGCACTCTTTCCACCCCCTGGAGAAACCAGGATGCCTGTTTAATCAAGCTCGACACAGTGGGCAACACTGTCTGGAGCAGGGTGTATGGTGGCAATGGCCACGATTACGGCCAGGGGATGGTGGCCTGCTCGGACGGTGGTTACATTGTGGTGGGCCTGGCGGATTCGTTTCAATCCGGTGGTTCTTCCCTATACGACGTCTACCTAATCAAAACCGACGCCGAGGGGTACTCGCAGTAGCAGGGCGGGTCCGTCTTTGGAACCGCGCCGCGGCGTGAACCCGGCCGGTCAAGCCGGCTTCTTTGCAGGTCTGAGCACAAACCTGCCCAGCCAATAAAAGGCCCGGATGTCCGGGCCCATGTCCAATCAGTGATTTGAGATTCTGATGTTGAGTTACGATTCTGATCTGCAGATCAAGAGTGAAATCGATCGTTGTCGATTACGACGGTATGCAATTCTCCTGACAACCGATATTGACGCATCCGCAAGTCCACCCATATTGACTTCCGCACGCCTGCGGTGGATCATGTTGCTTGCATCTTCGATACATTTGCCAGCTCGGATTGCACGATAGATGCGGCCCGCAGAAATACTTATTTCCACAGGTCGAGTCGCAACCGTCACCACCGGCCTTCGCGGCACTCGGCATCAACAAGACGGACGCAATTCCAATGGCGAAGAACAGAATTGTCGTACATGTAATTGCTGTAATTGTCTTCATCTTCTCACCTCCTTCCATGGAAGTCTACTGATTGGACACAAAGAAGAACTTAGCCAGCTCGATATCGATATAACTTTCGTACCCGAACTGAATGCTGTGCACAAAGCCGCTGCCGTCGACGCCGATGATGGTCGGCCAGAAGCCCATAAAGTAGGTTTTTTGCCAATACTCACCCTGGTAGTAGGCCAGTTCGAAGCCTTCAAACAGCCCCTCGAACTCCGCCGGGGGTGGTCCCCGATCATCTCGCAGACAGACAATCACCTGCACTTCCGGTCTGACCTTATCGGCAAAGTTCTTTTTGAACGCCCGCAACAGCACTAAGCACGGTTCGCAATCGTAACTGACGAACAACAGCAGCGCCGGCCGACCGCCCAACAGTTGCTCGAAGTTGCCGGGCACTCCGTCACGGTCGACATAGTCCTCCAGGGGAAACAGATCGCCGTCGGTAAAAGTTACATATTGCTCGTCCAGTTCACTCTCGATCGGGCTTTGATCGAACAGCGGCCGGGTCTCGGCGTCTCGGTTCAGGATGGCGTTCCCGACCAACATTCCACCGACCACGGCGATAAAACCAAACACGGCGCCGAATAGCACCTTGACATAAATTGAACTTAGGAGGGGTTGGCTCACGTAGTTGTCTCCTTACAAAGTGTGTTTGCGCCAAACCTGCGGCGGAATGGTCAGTTGAGTTGACCGTGCCGTTATACTGCTTAACCTAATTGTCGCATAGTTCCCATTATGCACTTTCATTAAAGTCAAATTGGACCTGTTTGTCAAGTAATTTCTGGGTGGTTGCTGCAAGTACGACAAATGGACATACTTTGCGGCCTTTGAGTGACGTGTTTTCCATCACCCATCGACTTCGCTCGGGGCGACCCTGCGAGCCCCAGGTACCCCTCTCGAAACGGGAACAAGAACCCTTCGACTCCGCTCAGGGTGAGGTTACGAAGGCTCGAAGCGAGAGAGAGTGATTTGTCTCCGCAAGATGCTTGATATACGCTTGTGGCTACAACTCCATTTGTGGCAATAGCCCCATTTATGGCAACAGCCCCATTTATGGGTGGATAGCTGCACCCGGGTAAAAAGCAGCCCAGGCGAACCAGTATGCAACAAACGAACGCGACTGTGTCAACTGTTCCCCCGCTCGTGGACCCGAGATACCATAGCCGAAAACGTCCCAGGTGGTTCCCTCGTCGTCGATCATTATCGACGGGAGTTCGTCCTGTAGGGGACTGAAACTAAGCCGGGTGCCGTCGGAGGTTTGATCTTGAAAAGCCACGGCGAAGTTCAGCCGGGAACTGCCTACCACCACATGCGACCGGCCATTAATGGTGTCGGTGACGACTGAGATATCAGCGGGGAATTGGTTTATCGGATAAACCTTGCTGGTGGACCCGACAATCACGCCCAGCACACGCTCCTTGCGATCCAATCGTCCGTCATCGTTGTCCACCGGAAACAGCAAACGATTGTCATTGGTGCGATAGTCTCCGTAAGGGTAGCGACCGTAGGAACGGCTGTAGCCGGTATTGGTGGAAACAACGGGCGCCTGTGGGTACATTTTCTTCCAGGTATCCCAGCCGGTCTCTACCACCGGGAATAACTCGGCTGACTTTCCGGCGAGATTGCCGTTTACCGAGAGTAGTTTCATCTGTGACCAGTTGCTGCCGGAGGCGCGGTCGTAGGGAATGAGGTTGGTGTTGTAAAGCAGTCCGGAAACGCCAAAGGTGGTCACCGTACCGCTCAAACTACGATCCCAGACAATGCCCGATCCGGTCAGGGGGCAATAGGTGACGGCGAAGAAACTGTTCTGAATCTCGTCGTTCATAATCTCATGCCAGTCCAAAATAGGGTGCGGATAGGCTCTTTGCTCACCATGCAGGCTAACCCCGAGCACCAGATCATTGGAACCCAGAAAACTCGCCTGGGCGGCGTCGATCAAGTTGGGATTGCTTAGTGCCGGAATGCCGTCCTTACCGGGGCCGCCGTCGAAGACCTCATCCAGAGGTATCAACCATTCTCCGGACAGTTGCCCGGAGTTGGTGCCGGATTGATCACTGCAACCAGAGGTGAGGGCAATCGAAGCGGCTGATATCAACATGAGAATTGACTTAAACATAGTTAACTCCATTCTATAAGCTCCAAGGTTGGGACGCCTGCTTGTCCCCCAGATTGAAAAACAGTGCTACAGATAGCCTGTAATCAGTTGTCAATTGTGTGCCGTCAAGCTTTCGATACAAAGGCAGTTCACCGGCAACTCCGGCCGACACAGCCTTCGAGATTTCATAGCTCAGTCCCGGCGCCAGATTCAACCAGCGGCCTCCACTGTTTGGCAATTCCTGATCGGCAAACCGGTCGGCTGTCACGCTGCGATAACGGAACCCGGCTGTGATATCCGTTTTGCCAAAAGATCGGTAGGTGCCGCTGAGTGTGGCCACCAACTCATCGCCGAAATTGTAACCTTCCGACGATGTTCCAAACCGATTGTTGGTTCCGGTAAACCGGTAGGTAGCCGAAGCAGTGACGCCGATGGGCAGATGACGATAGAGTCCTTGAGAAAGATACCCCCACAGAACTGCGTCCCAGGCTCCACTCCCCGGTTGCATGTCGGCCGCGATGAGAATGTTGTTGGAACGTAGCGACGACTCGCCGAAAGGGATCTTTACACCTGCGCCGACAGCAACCTGGCGTTGCGACTGAACGGAGTATGGAATCAGATTGTACTTGAGCAAAAGCAGCCCGTCACCTATCCCCCGCGTCCTAAGAAACTCTCCGGCGCCGTGGCCGGCCTGGCTGGTTCGTTCTTGCTGGAGCAGTGTGAACAGACCCGACACGGTAAGTCGTCCAGACAGGCCATAGCTTATCTCCATCAATCCGGCATGCACGGAGCGACGGCGGGTATCGTCGGTCAGTTGATCGCTGCCGGAGACGACGTCAGAAATAGAATTGTACTGGTAGGTAAAGCCGAACTGCCAGACGCCGGCCGCCGAGGTGGGCAACTCCAGTGCATTGGTCAAAGGAGCCCCGCCGCAGCTACATGCCTGACTGAACACCGAACTGGACAGCAAACTCAAAACCAGGACCTCAGCAAGCCATATAGTAACAGACTTTGACATTACATTCCTTTCCGATGTGGGCGCCTTCCAGCCGTGGCGGAACAACTGGCTCCGACGACCACACTTCAACATGGCATTAATTGGTCGCTATAATCCAAATTATGTTACAATATGGTGGGGAGAATATGCTGGCCGGGTTATAGCATCGCCGAAGGCTGCTGGAGCGCCGCGTAACTAATTGCTGGTCTTCCCGATAGCGTCGCGTACCCGCTTCTTCGCAGCGTCTGTCAACCTGAAGTGCGATTCCTGTAATGACGATTCCTCCGGCATTGACGTACCGAGAATCGACCTGATATGCAATAGCTGCCGTCTGTAACGGCGACAGAATCGACAAAACAGCAAGTGTACCCTAACCCTGAGTCTACCTGACCAGGCAAGTCTTTCATCGAGCCCCTGCGATGTTAGCTCAGCGGTCTGATCGCAACTGAGCATCAACTTTTCAAGCGGTCGGGCGACCAGTTGTCTTATCCCGCCGGAATGGTTGGGTCTCATGGTTTGACTTTATTTAGTTCCATCCATTGTTGTTCCAAACAGTTTCTTAACTGCTTTCGGGCACGGTGTAGGCTAACTCGCAGATTGGTCGGACTAACCCCCATAACGTTACAGATTTCTTCGACCGGCATTTGTTCCACTTCGCGCAGAACAAACAATATCGCTGGTTTCTGAGGCAATCGATCCAGACACGCGTTGAGGTATGTCCAAAACTCGTGGCGCTCGGTTGGGTCCTGCGGATCGATCAACCACTCCCCCGGTCTTTGGGGCTCGGTTGACTCTACTGTGGTCCTGTCTTCCGCCCCGAGGTCCATCTCTTTGCCCATGCGTCGAAAACTATCGATGATTTTCCGTTTCAGAATACCGGTAAGCCAGGTGCGTTCGGTCGAATGCCCTTGGAACGAAGTCCGGGCCTTTAATGCAGCCAGAAGAGTCTCCTGTACTGCATCCTCGGCAAGTTGTGGATCGCGCAAGCGCAGCAGCGCGAAACGATACAGGTAGTCGCCATACGAGGCGACCCATTCACGCGGATCGGACAGCCCGGCCCTGGCCGATTCAGGTCCTGCCTTGGAGTGGGTCTGAGTTGTCTCTTTTTTGTCGGTGTCCATCACTTGATAAACAGCCAGATCGGCGTCGCTGTTTCCGGGAAGGTTGGTTGCCGGAGGGAGCCCCCCCAACCATGGGTGGGGCTTGTATGCTATTACGGACTAGTCTATGGGCAAGCTGGCGGTGGCGGGCCACCGGTGAACATGAAATCGTTGAGATATACGAGATCGGGCATCTCGGCGGACGAACCGTCACCATTTACATCTGCTTCCACCGTACACGGCGCGGGCGGACCTCCCGTGAACATGAAATCAGCCAGATATACCAAGTCCGAGATATCAATAGCTTCACCGGCATCACCGTCGACATTCCCACGAATACCGACGCAGCAAGGCGGCGGCATTCCTTTGAGTACCGTACCGCCAAGATAACCCGGGCCACTGTTTGGCCACGACATACCGGCCATAACGAACCCGCCATCGTCAGTCGATACGATACTACCCGCCGCCTCGTTGTCGAGTCCATTGATTGTCTGCGACCATTCTTCGACCCCATTCTCATCTACTTTTAGCACATAGAGATCATAACCGACAGCACCATAGTCATCGGTGTTGCCCGCAAGGAGGTATCCTCCGTCATCAGTGGTGGCAGCGCAGATCACCATCTCATGATTCGGCCCGCCATAGATGTTATCCCACAATACTTGCGTCCCCGTGCTGTCAATCATCATCAGGCGCTGGTCGCTGGTGCCGTTTGAGTACTCCACGTTGCCCGCGATGGCATACCCGGTGCCGAGGACTTCAAAAACAGCCATGGGTATATCCTCATCCGCTCCCCCGAAGGTGTGATCCCACTCGACATTGTAGTTTGTATCGTACTTCACCGCTCGAATATCGGTACCGTTGGCTCCGCCGGTCGGCCAGTCGGTGACACAGATGGTTCCCCCGTCCGAGGTCTCTCGGGCATCCATGCTGTACGGGTAATAAAGTGTCTCCCCAATGTTCATTTCGCGAAGGAAGTTGCCATTGGCGTCAAGCCACAACACAGATGGCTTAATGGGGTCGTCCCCCTGCATCGCAATCACGTACCCGCCGGTTGACGTTTGATACACACTGAAACCAAAGTCACCCTGGGACGGGTGTTCATACCATTCCTGATCGCCGTACTTGTCCAGCTTGACCAGAGTAAAACCTTCCTCATTGGTTAGCAGCATGAATCCATCATCGGCCGTTGGTTCGAGCAGCGGGTGGTCCTGCCAATAGCCCCGCCCATCCGGGGAAGACTGCGCATGGCCGCTGGAGCGTTCGGCGGCAGGCGTTTTGAGAAAAGGTCCACAGCATGGCTCATCCCAGGCGATGCTCCCACACGCATCAACCTTCCAGAGGTGGTAATAGCACTCAGGCGCCCAAGTCTCTACCTGACCGGCGACGAGATAGCCGCCATCGAATGTCGGCTGCACGGCATTGACCGTGTAATATCCCTCTGATTCTTCGAATTGTCCACTCCACTCTTTCAACGCCTCCGGGTCCTGCTCCGGATTGTAGGTGTATGGGCAGATGTCGTTAACACTCGTGATTCCGTCCAGATCAGGATCAATATCGTAGTAAAAGCCGATCGGCTCAAGGTTCACCCCATCCGGTCGCCACACCGTAAACCATGCGAAGCACGGATCGCAGTCAAGATTGGATACGTCTACCGAGTGGAATCTCGCTCCTGGAGTATCGAGTAGGAACTTATTCCACAACGGCTTTGCCACCAAGGACGCCGGGGCAGGCTCGCCGCAATGGTTGTCTTCGGAGTAGATTTCGAGATCAACCATACACCAACTGTCGCCGATCTCCCATTCCAGTGTGCCTGTGTTATCATTATACGATATAGAGTGCAATGTCGGGAGCGGTCCCCCCTCCGATGACGTTGGCATTAATGTTCCAAGGTCTCCACCGTTGACACTCTTGTAGAACCATTCGTATGACATCGATTGGCTCTGGTAATTTAGGCAGTCAAAGAACACAACGCCAGTGCCGTCCAGGTAGTCCATTTTATTGTCAGTAACACAGATATTCCTGATCAGTTGACCACCCTGGGTATGCGCCCTGGCCATATCACCTGGTTGAACGGCCCCAATGTATGTCCAGTAAGGGTTGTCCAGGTCGATGGCATCCGGGTGACCGTCACCGTCGGAATCACTCCAGCCAATGTGGCGAATCGTGTGGTCGCAAAGTGTGTAGTGATAATCTAAGTTCCACATGATGCAGGGGTAAGAACTGCCAGTACACGTGAGACAATTGAGGTTTGGGTGATATAGAAATCCGTGGCCCACTTCGCAGTCAGGGAACACAACAGGACACTGACGGGCGCCAACGTACTCGTCCGCGGCGCCAAACGTATGCAGCATCTCGTGTGCTATCACATACTGTGACCAAAGAGTGGAGACTCCGTTATAATATAGCGTCGAAACACAGAAAGGTGTGCGATAAGTCTCCCAGACGGAACCGGGCGGCCAGTATTGGTGTGCGTAGCCCGCGGTGTTGTCCGGGAAGCCAGGGGCAGTGTTGTTCAGAACCACAAAGACAGTGAGTCCCCAGTCTGTTTGATATTGCTGTCGCAAACGATTGCCATTGCCGAATATCCCGCTCCACCCTGAACCAAACCCGAGGTGTTGAAGGGCGTCGTCAATCCATCCGAACTCCCACAGCTCTGGTAATACCTCGACCGTTGGTCGCTTGTTAAGAATCGGTTCTTCGAAAACAGGGACCGACCTGTGTTCCTCGTATACCCAGGTTACATCTACATTTCTGTCATAGGCCAGGCTGGAAAGACCTTCACAGGCGTCTACTACACGGGCAATAGCCAGATCCTCTTCATAGGTTGTCCAAATCTCACCCACTGGAAACTCTGGGAGGATAATACAGACCGCCGTTCGTCCCACCAGGTAATTGGTACTGAACATCTCATTTAGTGAAATACTCCTATCAGCCAGCGGCTGTGCGCTGAGCCAGCGCTCTCGGTTCGCGGACTCAAACTCACCAGTTCCGCATGTTGGGATGTCCAAGGGTTGGTCGAAGGATGGTTCAGGATCGTTCGACTGAAGGTTCGCCCAGCAGAATTCACCGATTGAGGTCGACGAGCCGGGATTGAGTGTGGTTTTGCTTCGATCTTGATGCTGCCCCGTTAATCCACCTTCTTGTGCCAGCAGATCAAACTGCGACGGCGACATCCAGCAGATGAATTCTCCGGTCGCTGGGAATTCGTGATAGACTCTCGCGCCGTACAACTCGATTAGTTTCCTATTTACTCTTTGAGATTCGCTGTCGGTACTCGGCAGCTTGAGGTAGCAATTGGATACGTTTGCTTCACTCAGTGCTGAAACAACAAGCAGCAGGGTGAGCACTAAGATTCCACTCCTGAATGACATAGCATCCCTCCGATGTTGAATGTGTATTGATGTCCGAGTGTAAGGCGGTCCTAACCTAAGAACATCTAATCATTTTACTTCCTCTCCATGTCGTTACCATCTCTGCACTTACTCCGGCGAGAGCTGGAAGTTCACGCCGGTAATTGTTGCACGTTCCTCCGAGCTGATGACAACTATCGATTGGCTTCGATAGCCTACCTTTCGACAAAACACTCTGCGGGGACCGTATCCAAGGCTTCCTGCTGCGTAACGCCCAAGTGAATCGGCATAGGACGGATTGGTGCTGACCGTATCTCTCAAATTGATCACTGCCGAATCAATCGGTTCGCCAGTCACAGAATCGGTCACTACACCTCGGATACTCGTGACGGGGTCACTGATATCAAGCTTGCAGCTCAACCAGACCGTTGCAGATACGACCAACCCAATGCCGACAATTCGAAGAAACATCCTGTGTTGCATTCTCATTCTCCCTGTTTACAGGTTATTGGTTATACAACTCAAAGTTCCACCTCAATCACCTTCCTGATGCCTGTTCCCATTCCTGTCATTTCTGCATGCGCCCGCCGCGCCCTGTCTTTCTGGAAGACGTTCTAATCTACGTTCGTGTTCAATCTGAGTCAATCACATTTTGCGCGTTGCGAGGTATTCTAACTGCCTGCTTATCCTGTAAAACAGCGCCAACTGCTGCCATCCTTTGGCCCCAAAAAAGAGCCCTGTCGCCCCTGCTAAACCGTTTGACATCGGCTAGCCATTTGTATATCATGGTTGCCTTGGCTTGTAATCGGCGAGACCGTAAGAGCCTGTGACACTGCAAATTCAAAGATCGTTTGGAGGATTCCGGTGAAGGAATTTACGACTGACAAAATCCGTAACATCTGCGTGGCCGGACAACGTGGCTGCGGCAAAACCAGTTTGGGTGATGCTGTGGCCTTCATCGCCGGGATCAACAACCGTGTCGGGCGCGTCGACGACGGCAGCTCGCTTTTGGATCATACCGATATCGAGATGTCCAAGAAGACCACGATTTCTGCAAAGTTGCTTGCAACGCCCTGGTCGGACAACAAGATCAACTGGCTTGACTGCCCCGGCCATCCGGACTTTGTGGGTGAGTTGCTCTCAAGCGGCGCGGTGTCGGACGCCGCCCTGTTTGTCATCAACGCAACTTCCGGCGTGGAAGTCGGCACCCAAATGCAGTGGCGCGCGCTGGGTGACAAGCCGGTGGCCAGGATGTTCTTTGTCAATAAAATGGAGCAGGAGAATGTCACCTGGCAGGCCAACTTAGACAGCCTTAACGAAGCCTTCGGTGTTTCTGTTGCTGCCGTCCAGATGCCGATTGGTGAAGCGTCCGGATTCAAAGGAATCATCGACTTACTCACCAATAAAGCCTACACTTTCGACGATAAGGGCAAAGCGACCGAAACCGAGATTCCCGGCGACATGAAAGATGCCGCCCAGGCTGGCCGGGATAAGTTGATTGAGTCGGCCGCCGAGGGCGACGATGCTTTGCTTGAGAAGTTCTTCGAGGATGGGACGCTTTCTGATGAAGATTTCGCCACTGGCTTTGCCAAGGGTTTGCAGGCCGGTAAGGTCTATCCGATATTGTGTGGTTCGGCCTCATTGAACATGGGTGTCAGCCTGCTTTTGGACTTCATAAACCGGCACGCCCCCTCCCCCGCCGACATGCCGGCCTCGACCGCGCTCAAAAGCGGTACCGAGGATGCCGTCGAAGTGGCCTGTGATGCTTCCGGTCAGCCATTGGCTTATGTTTTCAAAACGCTTTCGGAAAGTCACCTCGGTGACATGTCTTTCTTGAAAATCTACTCGGGAACTCTGAAGTCCGGCATGGACCTCAAGAATCAGCAGACCGACAACGGTGAACGCGTTACACAGATATACACGCTGCAAGGCAAATCCCGACAGGATATTGCCTCGGTGGGCGCCGGCGATATAGGCTTGTTGGTGAAACTCAAGAACACCCATACCGGTAACAGTCTGGCCTCGAACGCGCTGGGACTGACAGTGCCGGCCGTGGCCTACCCCAACCCGGTGATGGATGTGGCGATCAGAGCCAAGTCCAAAGGAGACGAGGAAAAGATCAGTTCGGGATTGAACAAACTGCACGAAGCAGACCCGACATTCAAACTGGTGGCTGACCCGGCCCTGGCGCAGCAGGTGCTGTACGGTCAGGGACCTACCCATATCGAAGTGCTGACCGAGCAACTGAAATCTCGATTCGGTGTTGAGGTGGAACTGGTGCGGCCCAAGATTCCCTATCGCGAAACGATCAAGGGTAAAGCCGAGAAGCAGTACCGTCACAAGAAACAGTCGGGTGGGCGCGGGCAGTTTGGTGATGTGCATATTCGTCTGGAGCCGAACGTTCGCGGCGGCGGCTTTGAGTTCATCGACGCCATTAAAGGCGGCGTGATTCCTACCAAGTTTATCCCGGCCGTGGAAAAAGGAGTTGTCGAATCGATGGTCAAGGGTGGTCTGGCCGGTTCGCAAGTGGTCGATGTCAAAGTGACGCTGTTCTTTGGATCGTATCATGATGTGGACTCGTCCGACATGGCTTTCAAGATTGCCGGACTGATGGCTTTCAAGGAGGGTTTCATGGAGTCCAAGCCGGTGCTGTTGGAACCTATCTGCAACATCGAAGTGACTGTGCCGGACGATTACACCGGCGACGTCATGGGTGACTTGTCATCACGTCGCGGCAAGATTGCCGGTATGGACCCCGACGGTCGCAACCAGATCGTGCGGGCTGCGGTTCCGCAGGCGGAGTTGTATCAGTATGCGGTCGACCTGCGTTCGATGACCCAGGGTCAGGGTGTGTACGCTCTTGAGTTCGCGCGCTATGAAGAGGTCCCGCACGATGCTGCTCAGAAAGTGATCGAAGCAGCCAAGCGCGACGCCGAAGAGGAGTCTTGACGACCTGGCGTATTAGCATCATCTAATCCCACGTAGGGGGCGGCCTTGCGTCGCCCCACTGTTTCGGCGGACACAAGGCCCGCCGCTACGCGCGACGGAAAACCGACTTCTAATTCAATCTCCCTGCCCCGGTCCCCAAGATCACGCTCAGTCTTGTAGGGCAGTCTGCCGTGGCGGACTGTGATCCTGCCGAATTGGCGGCATCCCTCCTGCGGCGGACCTTCGGCGCAGGGATGCCGCCCTACTTTGGTTCTGGATTCCGACCTTCGCCAGAATGACACCGGTGAGCACGCCTGCAAATGGGTTCGTTTTGCGGAAAAAGTACTTTTGTAGTCCCCACTTCTCGCGGCGGTCGACAACTCAGCCATAGCATCAACCCCGCGTGGCGCGGGGTGTCATGCCAAGTGCACTCGCGGCACGAGCGACGCGAGATGGGTTTGGTAGTTGCAATGTCGTGTTCGTGTAATAGCATCGATGGTGAATGCGATGCGTGCACGGGTTGGGCGTATTATGTTCGGGACTGGCGGTCATCCGGGCGCTCCTTTTAGTGGGCGCTGTACAGTAGCATTATAATATGAGTCGGTGTTGTTTTTGTAGTGGGGGGGGGAAGAATCACGCGAAACGCCTGATGTCGAAACCGCAGGGGTCTCGACCTACGAAGAACAAAGGCGGGTTCACGCCGCGGCGCGCAGGCGAAGACGGACCCGCCCTACAAGAGAAGATGGACCCCGGCCTTCGCCGTTCGATGGTGCTCAGGGTCAATCATCGGAACAGCAAGGCGTCCCGGCCGACTGACGCACAAAAGTGTCGAAACCTGCCCTTCGACTCCGCTCAGCATGAGGTGAGAGTGTCGGGCGGGGTCGCCCGACACCACAAGAGAAGATGGACCCCGGCCTTCGCCGGGGTGACAGGACTGGATTCCGGGTCAAAGCCCGGAATGACAGGCAAGACTGTTCCTCGCGCTTCGCACCGCCGAGGCAACCCAGTCGTTGGCGTGCGAAGTAAGTCATCCAAAAACAGGTTGCTATTGACAAAGCCGCTGAGTAGGTTTCGGGCGGTGACAGGCTCTTGTCTGTCAGGTTTGCCACGATTCTATAGCAGTAGGAGCGGTTGTCGATCGTGAGTTATTCTCGTCGCAGATTTGTTCGACTGGCCCTCTCAGGCCTTGCCGGTGCAACCGGGATCGGTCAGCTTCTATCTGTGGGCTGCCGAGCTTCGCGACATCTGCTTGAAGGCGTTCGCCCCGACCGACCCGTTCTGGCCGATCTCCATGTCCACTCCATGATCAACCAATGGAATCGCCAAAGCGCGCTGGGCGTGAAGTATCCTCTGGTGGCCGGCATCGCGGAGAAGTTTGCCAACAAGAGCGGTATGGAATGGGAGGACTGCCACGCGGCCGGTGTTGATCTGATTTGCGTTGCCCATTTCAATGTTTTCGATGAGTGGTTGTCGATGCCGACCGATCCCAACCCCGAAGCGCCTGCCAACAGCCTGCGCATGCTGGATCATCTGGAGCGTGCCTTGCAGGGTCCCGATGGTCGTTTCGCCAAGATGGCTTATAATCACGATGAGATGACGAGTCTTTTGGACGTGCCTAAAACAAGTGATGCTTTCCGGACTTGTGTCGTTCACACCCTCGAAGGCGGCCACGCCCTGGGTGGCGACCTGGGCGCCGTGGAGACGTTCGCCAAGCGCGGTGTGGCATTGATCACGGTTACTCACTTTTTCAACAAAGGGATCGCATCGGCAGCCAATTCCTACCCGTTTTTCCCCGATGCCGGAGCCGGATGGGACAATCAGGGATTGACTGCATTCGGTCGCGAGGTGATCCGGGAGATGGAGGATTGCGGCATCCTGGTCGACATCACCCACGCACCGGCGGCATCGGTGGCCGACATCCTTCATTGTGCAAGGTTGCCGCTGGTGGCTACCCATGTCGGAGCTCGCACGCTGAGTGACCATCCCTACTCTCTCTACGACGAACATATTGAGCAGATCGCACATGACAGCGGCATTATAGGTGTGATCATCGATCCCTACCTGCTGTCCAACTACGCATCGATCGGCGAGGCCGACCATTGGGGTACACTGAGCGACACCGTGCGCAACATCCGCCATATCGTTAAACTGCACGGCACACATAAGCATGTCGGAATCGGCAGTGACTTCGCCGGTTTCATCAACCCGCCGAAAGAGATGACGCGTCTTAGCCAAATCGACCAGCTCAGACGGTTATTGCTGGACGAATTCGGCGATGAATCGGTGGTAGCGGATATACTGGCCAGGAACGCAATCAACTTCCTGAAAGAGAACTGGCGGTCGGGGTTGTGAATTCTATGAGATACGTTACGACTTCATTAACCGTGATTTTGCTGGTGGCCGGATTGTCGGGTTCCGATGCGCGCGCCTGGGATAAGAACGAACACCGTATGCTGGCCGATTCGGTTTATCACAGTGTAATGCGAGAGTGCGCTCGGTCCCTGGACGATACGGCCTATCTCATCGGCGATGCCGGTGGTGGCCTGGTGCTACCCCACAAGGCCTGGGACCAGCACACCTTTGGCGAACTGTGCGCGAGTTCGGCCGCGGATGATCTGGCCAAAAACAGATTCCATGACCTCGGCAAGACGATCATGGAACAGCTTGAGTCGCTGAGCGCAGAACAAATCGAAACACAATTGCGCGCAGCCGGTTTCACTCACACACCGGGCCAAGAGTTGGAGACCCGGCCACTGTCGGCTGACAACGTGATTCAATCCTACTTGTTGCACCACTTGTACGCTATGCAGCTTGTCGCCACGGCTTTACAGCCGGACCAAGACGACCGGCGGCTGGTGCTGGAAGCGCTGGCCTTCGAGGCCGTCGCCCAGGGATACCTGGCCGATGCTTTTTCAGCCGGACATATCCTGGTGCATCGAGCTGACCCGTTAGCTTTTTTGCACCGCCGGAATATCATCGAAGCGCATAATCGTAATCGAACCCGGGGCGCGTATGTAGTAAACTCACAAGGTGATGCGTGGCAAACTTTCGGCGATGAAGTGATGCATTGGTATGGTCCTTCATACATCAAGGTTTTACAGGCATGCCGCAACTCGTTGATGGAACTGGTTGCGGTTGTGTATGCTTCCGGAGATTACGCCCAGCCTGACCTGCCGGAAACGTGGCCGAGTTGGGCAAAGACGAGGATCACCTCAGGCCCCACCGAGGCACAGTGGCAGAAGCCCAGTGACGGCGTCGACTACTACCTGACCAACAGTGTGCCCACGCTTCGGTTGTTGCCGATGTCCGTAACGGCCACCTGGAGCTATCGCACCGATGATAAAGACGAGCACGACATACGGCGACACCATCACTATCCACAACTACGCGATGAGGGCTTACACGACAGCAGTCTTTCCCCAAAGGAGATAAAAGAGCTATACTGGCGTTCTTCAATGCCGCCTTGGATGACGCCTAAACCCTTCAGATCGAACTCGGCGAACGATCCCGATTGGCTGGTGCGTCATGATCGTGACTGGGCCTCGGTCCGCTGGACGCAAACAAGGTCGATTCCGCCCAGTTACAAAGGTGTTCTTCTCCACATCGGTGGCCAGTTGACTCACCGGGGTGGCCGGGGTCTTATCGGCGGCCTCGTCGGAGTTGGCTATTGCCGTTGGGATGATCTGGTGTTGCTGAACAATCTCTCCATCGACATGATAGTAACTACCGCCGCCGCCGATCATGATCGCCCCTTGATGGTTTCATCGGTGGGATTCGGTGTACCAATAAAACAGGGTCTACTCTATGCCGTCCGGTTCGAATGCGGGCTGGCGGCCGACCTGGAATCGGACTACGATAAGTACGGCTTCATGTGCGCTGTTGGAGTGGACAGTCCGGTTTTGCCACTGGGTTTTACCGAGGCCGGAGTAACTGCTCGGCTTAAGTACCAGCGGTTTCGCCTCCACCCCACTCTGCATGGACCCTCACTGCAATTGATCCTGCATTGAATCCCGGCCACAGGCTTGTCGATCAACCGGAGTCGTCAGGCGACGAGTAGGCAAATAGTAATCGACCGGTCCGCTCGGTCTGTGGTTCATCGGGTAGAAGTAAAACTAAGCAGACCGAAGACGGCCCAGGGTTTGGCGTCTCCTGGAGGAATATCGTTACCCTCTGGGAGGTTGCTGTTTGACAACCAGCCGCACGGTGGATAGGCCGCCCGGTTTCATTCGGTTTCTATCAGTGATGGCGGAAGCAAGTCGGCGGGCGCCGTGGCCATGAGTGCTTTCTCAAAAGTTCGATCTGGGTCCTTTTTGCATTCACGCTCTTCGGGCGAACCTTTGGGCATGCGGGCGGTCAGACCGTTATAGGCGGTCCATTCGATGTCATCACTGCGAAGGACACAGCCACGATAGCCCAGTCTCGAGGGGATAGGATTCCCCCCCGAGACCGGATCGAGCGAATTCCAAAGTTCGATCAGCGTCTGTGCAGTGGTCGCCTCGATTGACCAGGTCGGATCACGACGACCGGAAAAGCAAAAGGCTCCGCCAATGAATGGTCCTCCGGATTTATGTGATCTTGATGTGCCCATGCATTACAACCATGAACGTGCAAAAACTGGTGTAACCGCCTCGGTCAGCCGTGCGCGGATCTCTGATCAGCTTCCCGCTGTTGTCGAGATTGGTGGCTTCACCCCAGCCGGGCTTGTGCGTCCAGAGGTGGTTGCGACCTTTCCGATACCAGTGAAAATCCCAACCAGGCCCTACAACCAGCGCTACCAAATGACCTTCCCTGGGGCACCTGTTGTTGGCCAATGGCTTGTTGATCAGTTCATCGGCAATCGCCCCGGCCTTGACTTCGGCGCACGAAATCGAGGCGTACTTGGCTCCAGCCGCTTCACCGGGCTGGGCGTAGGTATCGGACCTGTAATTGCAACCATAGTTATAGCAGTTGTTGTTGTATTGGATTTGACCGGCGTCGTTCCACCAACCGGGCTCGTAGAGAGGCGCACACCGACATCGGCAACGAAGCGGCCATCTGGGTTTTTTCCTCAACGGCCATTTGGTACGCACCTTGTGGAATCTGTTGATCTCCCTTTTCAGTCGGAGGTGAAACGGTTTACCGAGGCGAAGTTTGCGGATAGGTCCGGTACTTCCACAGATGAAATCCTCAAAAGCCGCGTCTTCAATGTGGTGCGACAAACCAAGCCCAAAGGCGTCGCCGTGCGCTACCCGGAACAGTTTGGGCAGAGTCTTGGACGGCCGGCCGGTCTGTTCCACGATCAAACCGCGATAACCCAGGGTAGGAGTCGGAGGCATTCCCAACTCGCCTCGTTTGATCCTCTTCGCTGGTTGAAGACGCTTCAAGGCGTCCGTGGCATCGCTGCCCTTCAATTCAATGACCGGGTTCTTCCGGCCGCTGAAAACATCGATAGTAATTCGAAGTGCCATATCACACATTTCCCTTCTTACGCTTGAAACTTGACTCTCTGCAGAACCGGTTCAATCGAACCGTCTGCTTATCATCCTGAGACTTGCCACTGGTCACCAGAGGTGCTGACCTGATGTGGTCAGGCTCTACAAACCGTCAGACTGCTAAACAAGAAAGACCTTTGTCTCGGGCGAATCCGGAAATCCCAGACGGATAAGAACACCACGGGCTGACAAAGTCCTGACATACCCAAACAGGGTACGTTGCGGCCGTCTCACTCTATCCGGGCAATGCTTTCAATGCTCGAACCAAACTCGTGGTTGAGCCGGTCCAACGAAGGGGTGATGCACGGGCAACTTTTCCGAGGTCACGTGACAAACAAAGTGCCTTCGGTGCATTATTAAGCACTAAACGGTACTTTCTTGGAGCACTCATCGTGATTCTCCTTATGGGTTATGTGTTAAAAGGTCGACTGTAAGGTAGGTCTGTTAGTGGAGGAAGCAAGTCCAAAAACAAACAAAAACGGATCCTTGGCAGATACCTACTCCGGTCTGTTAGTTCGTTGGCAGATGGCCCCCTGGCTTTGCCGGACGTGAAAGTGTGGTGATGCTTCCTCGACGCGCCGGGTCTCACCCGCCTGCGGCGGGAAGGACCCAGCGCAACATCCGGCGCGGGACTCCTCGCAATGACGCCATCGAAGGACTATCAACAAGCCCCTCGGTCACCGTTTCATGCGCCGTCAACTACGGCATCAACTTCGATCTCAACTAACCACTCCCGGTTGATAATGCGCCTCACTTGCATCACGGTGTCTACAGGGCGAATGTCCTTGAAGTATTCTCCTCGAACCTTTGCGATCTCTTTCCGATCATCAATCCGAGTGAGCAACATGCAGGTTCGTATAACATCAGTAAGCGAAAAGCCGATGATTGAGGCGAACGGGCCGTCACTGTGGGCGAGTTTACGGGACATGTTAGTTTTTCCTTTCATTGTCAGCCGGCGACAGGAGCAGTCCGCGCCTGAACTGCATCCGCCTTTACTCACGCTTGAGACAGTTCACGACCTCGCCGAGATAGAGACGATGGTAGTCGGCCCCGGGGTACTCATGCTTGATATACGGATAAAGAAAGTTGGCCGGGTCAAGGTCGTGAATATAGTCCTTGCGACATTCCAGGACCAACCTCGCCTGCTGGTAGTACACTGCACCGGTTTCGGAGGCTACGGGTGTCAACCCGGTCGCAGTCATCTTGTCGACATCGCGGCCTGACTTGGTGCCGCAGAATTTGAGGGCGTCTCGGTACTGGGGATCGAAAAAGCTGAGCGTGAACCGATCGGCTTTCTCGGCGAACTGGTAGGTGTACCGTTGTGGTCTGATCACACACCAGCAGATGTTTTTGTTCCAAAGAACACCCATCCCACCCCAACTGGCCGTCATAGTGTTGAACGAATCGAGGCTACCGGCGGTGACAAGCATCCAGTCCTCACCGATGAGTTTGAAAACATTGTCTTTGATTTCGCTGACTTTGATCGGTTGGAATTCTTTGTTCATTTGTTCTCCGTACAATAGCGAGATTTGTCTACGTCATCATGCAACGGTACCCCGGCACTGGGAGGGCTCTTTTTGAATGAGCGGCCGTGTGCATTTGATCGTTGAGGCATTGGTTCAAACTATGGACTGAGCATCCATCCGTCAAGGCCTGATTCCCACCATGAGCGGATAGATGCACTGTGTCGATCGATTCCAAGTCCTCTTTTGAGAGTCAGTTTTGGGGTGTGTTATTGATTCAGCCTGGCGAAGAACACACCCCGCCCCGCCGTCGGCGGGGCACCCCTCTCTATCTGGGGAAAGAAGGTTCGGCAGATGTGGACATTTGCCGAACACGGAAACAAGCCTTAATGTCGGGGCCACCCGGCCGACTATGGCGGGTCCACGCCGCGGCGCGCAGGCGAAGACGGACCCACCCTACAGAACTGCTGGGCGGCAGGTGTCGGGCGGGGTCGCCCAACACCACACGACAATCCGCCCCAGACAAGGTTTGAGACGGCCACCCGGCCCCTCGACTGCGCTCGGGGTGACAGACGGAAGGGTTGTGCGGCAGGTGTCGGGCGGGGTCGCCCAACACCACACGACAATCCGCCCCAGACAAGGTTTGAGACGGCCACCCGGTCGAAACCTCGCTTCGCGGCCATAAGTGGCATTCATGCCCTTCGGGGCAGGGTTTTCGACCGATACAAAGAATGGATTCCCTGATTTCACAAACGAAGTGCAACATCTGTATAAGGTGTTGTTATGGGAAAAAAATACAATCAACTCAATCTTGAAGAACGGTGTGAAATATCCAGACTTCATACCGCGGGCTGGAAG
>JAOUBJ010000027.1 GCA_029860345.1 Candidatus Zixiibacteriota bacterium
GTGAGCCCCCCCCCCCCCCCCCCCGACACTCGCCAAACCGCATGGCTGTCAGGCGAGTCACCCGACAGCACTTACCATGCTAGAAATGCGTGCGTTCTTCGGTAGTATCTTCCGGGGTGAAGTCGTCTTCGTTGGATGAGATGTCCATACCGGCCGAGGGATGCAAGTGACAGTCGGCGCTCGGTTGATTGTCGTCCGTGAAGATTTCATCACGCACTTCAATACAGCGGTCGGTGGCCAACTCACCCGACTCAAGGCAAACCTCCAGGTGCACGATGCCGTCGGGTTCCTCGAATGTCTCCGTCGTAAGCGAGTCGTGGGCGGCGATCATGTACTCCGTCCACACCGGGACCCCGTTCTTGGCGCCATCCTGACCACGACCCAGCGAGATTTTCTTGTCGAACCCAACCCAGCACCCGGTCGTGATCTGCGGTGTGTAGCCAACAAACCAGTTGTCGCAGAAGTTATCAGTGGTCCCGGTTTTGCCGCCGGCTGGTCGGCTAAAGCCGCGCCAGCGGGCGCCGCGTCCGGTTCCGGAATCAACCACCGAACGCATAAGGTCGACCATTATATAAGCCGTCTGGGGCGATAGCACTTCCTCTCTTTTGATGGCCGAGTTGTCTTCGAGGACGGCGCCGTATCGATCGACAATCTTGTGTACCAGTCGCGGAGGAATATGGATACCTTGATTCGGAAAAACAGAGTAGGCTGAGACCAGCTCGATCAGCTTGACTTCCCCCACGCCTATGGCCAACGAAGGAACGGCGGCCAGATCGGTGGTGATGCCCATGCGCCGGGCATAGAAGATAGCCTCCTCCGGATGGATTTTCAAAATCAGTTTGATGGCGACCAGATTTCGAGAATGCTGCAAGCCGGTACGAAGAGTGATAGGCCCTCTGAACTTGTAGTCGAAGTTATGCGGGCGCCATTCCTTGGAACCGGGGATATCCAGCACGATGGGATTATCGTCGATGATCTCGGTAGTTCTGAAACCGTTGTCGATACAGGCGGTGTAAATGAACGGCTTGAAACTGGAGCCGGGTTGCAGGTTGGACTGAACCGAGCGGTTGAACTCGCTCTCTTCGAAATCACGGCCGCCGACCATAGCCAGCACATCGCCATTGCTGTTGTCAATGGAAATTAAGGCGCCCTGGATTTTTCGGTACACGCGAATCGAGTCGCCGTACTCGTCGGCCGTATCCGGCATGAACATTGTATAGGTGGGGTTTTTCAGATCATACTTGCGTTCTATCCGCGCCCGCAGGGTGTCGACCTTTCTGGCCACGGCGGCCTCGGCCGCTTTTTGTAAACCTATATCCAGTGACGTGTACACTTTCAAACCACCGGCGTAGAGAGTATCTTCGCCGTAATTGTCGCGCAGATACTGCCGCACCGTTTCCGTAAAATAGGGGGCGGTACCTATCTCTTCTTCCGGAGGACGAATCTCAAGCGCTTCGGCTTTCAACGAGTCGTACATGGTGCGAGTCATCTTTCCCCATGAGAAATACGAAAAGAGTACGCGGTTGCGCGCCCGCAACGCTTTGTCCGGATTGTTAAATGGGGAATTGATGTTGGGCGCTTTGAGCACGCCGATCAGGATGGCGCAGTCATTAAGGTTGAGTTCGGATACGTCTTTGGAGAAAAACAGCCGGGCCGCTGCCGCCACACCATAGGCGCCTCGGCTGAAATAGTACTGGTTGAGATACATTTCGAGTATCTCATCCTTAGAGTAGGTTCGCTCCAGCTTGATGGCCGTGAGTGCTTCTTTGATTTTGCGTTCGAAAGTCCGTTCGCGGGTCAGAAACAGCATCCGGGCCAACTGTTGCGTGACGGTCGAGGCGCCGGCCGCCAGACGTAGTTTTAGCAAATTGGTGCTGGCTACAATGGCCACACGCCGAACATTTATTCCCCAATGATCGTAGAATTCGTGATCCTCAGAAGCCATCAGCATGTCGATCAGATGCGGCGGCATTTGAGCAAAAGGCGTCAAGGCGCGGTTTTCGGTGAAGAACTCCTTTAACAGAATACCGTTGCGATCATATATTTTGGTCGTCAGACTCGGTTCGATATTGTGAAGGGCCTCGAACGACGGCAGGTCGGTCTGGTAGATGGCATAAGTGCGGTAGCCCACAACGATGGCGAAGACCACCGACAGGGCCAACAGCACAAGTATAGAATTGCGCCACCGGTGGCTATGGAAGCTGCGTTGATTTATCGATTTTGCCATGTCACCATTGTCCTCACAGTCGCTTACCAAGTCAACCAAAAAACCGATCAGGTCTTATCTGATTGATTTTATCCGACTCTTTTACTATCGTGGGAGCGGGATCGACTATTGGTCTCGCGTAAAAATCAACAAACGTTGGTCAGGTGCCGATAGAGAGTGTAAAACGCCTGCAAGGAGTATGAATTGTCCGAAGTATCAGATTTGTCAGCACAGACAAAGAGCGAACTTGAGCATCAAATCAAAATAATCAGTCGCGGCACGGTGGACATGTTGCCGAAAGGGGAGTTCGAGTCGCGGCTGGTAGAGTCTATCGAGAACAACCGCCCGCTTCGTGTCAAGCAGGGGTTCGATCCTACCTCGCCCGATATCCACCTGGGCCACAGTGTCGGTATTCGGAAGCTGAGGCAGTTTCAGGATTTGGGCCATCAGATTGTGCTGATAGTCGGCGATTACACCGGTATGGTGGGAGACCCGTCCGGGGTGTCGGCGACTCGTCCGCAACTGACCTATGATGATATCATGAAAAACGCCGAGACCTACCAGACGCAGTTTTTCAAAATTCTGGACAAGTCCAAAACCGAAGTACGCTTCAATGGCGACTGGTTCAAGAAGATGGACTTTCTTCAGGTGATGGGTCTGGCCGGAAAATATACCGTGGCTCGGCTGTTGGAGCGGGATGATTTTACCAAACGGATGCGGCGGGGGGTACCGATTTCGATCCATGAATTGTTCTATCCGCTCATGCAGGGATATGATTCGGTAGCTATTGAGGCCGACGTTGAAATCGGCGCGACCGAGCAAACATTCAATCTTCTGGCCGCGCGCACTATTCAGGAAGCGTTCGGAATCAGAGCACAACTGGTTCTGACCATGCCGATTCTGGTCGGCCTTGACGGTGAACAAAAGATGTCCAAATCGCTGGGTAACTACATCGGCATCGACGAACCGGCCCGCGAGATTTTCGGCAAGGTGATGTCGATACCCGATGCCTTGATTCATTCATACTACGAGTTGGCCTCCGATGTCGACGCGGACGAACTGGCTCAAATTGCTGAACGACTGAAGCAGCCGGACGTCAATCCGATGGAGATCAAAAAGCAACTCGGTCGGCGGCTGGTGGACATGTACCATCCAGAAGGGTCCGGGAGCACGGCCCTTGAGGAGTTCGAGCGGGTGTTTTCGCAGAAGGAGTTGCCGGATGAAATACCCGAGGTTACTATCCAGAAACTGGGCGAGCTGGGAATCGACCCTCAGAAGATATACCTGGTACACCTGATCGCCAAATGCGGTCTCTCCAAATCGAACGGCGAAGCGCGGAAACTGATGGCGGCCGGCGCTGTTACATTGGATGGCGAGAAGGTTGTCGACCTCGACTACGAATTCGCTCTTAAAAGCGAGGTCGTGCTGAAGGTCGGGAAAAGGCGGTATCTCAAGATTTTGCCAAAATGAAAAGAGAACTGACCGACACTGTAATCGTATAAACGATAATTGCCGAACGGCGGATTTGCCGCAAACCGGTGAAGCGTGTTGGGCATTGGTTTTGGTTTGGTTGTCCGATGTGTGTTTGGAGTATGGCAGGTGAATTGTAAAGCTGTAGTACTTGTATTTCTCTTGGGTCTTTTGGTCCTGGCCGGTTGCTCGTCAAAGACTGTCGGTGTGCATCCAGCCGCAGCGGAGTCTCCCCAGGCGAGCACGAGTACATTTCAGTTGAGCCCGGATTTGGACCCTGAGAGAATTGACCCGAGAGCATTTCACTACTATGCCAACGCTGTAATCTTCGAGTTGGCCGGGCATATTCCCGAAGCGGCCGAGGGCTACAAACGGGCGCTGCAGTATCATCCCGACTCATACGAGATCCGGTATTCGTTTGCACGGATGCTCATGTACCTAAAAAACTTTGTCGATATTCCGGAAGCGCTGGAGGTTATCGATCCAAAGGATGGCGATGTTTACAGCTTGCTGGCCACAGCTTACCGATCTCAGGGACTCGAAGATTCGGCCCGCTGGGCTTACTTGCATGTAGTTGCCCAGGACTCCCTCGACCGACGAGCTTACGCTCATCTGGCCTCATTCTACCATAATGCGGGCGACATGGACTCGGTACTCTGGGCCTATCACAATATGGCGCGCCTGGAGCCGTCTGATCCCGCTCTGCAATATGAACTGGGCAAAATGTACGCTCAACGCGGCGACAACGAACGTGCTCGGGAACACCTGAGGAAATCGATAGAACTGGAGCCGACCAAGCGCAACATTCTGGCCTTTGTGCGCCTGGCCGATTTGTATCAGATAACCCAGCAGCCCGACTCGGCCTCAGCCACATTGCAGGCGGCTCTTGCAGCGGCCCCGGACGACCTCATCATCAATCGTTACCTGGCCAACTACTACCTTGAACTGGACTCTCTGCATAATGCTCTTAAGTACGTAAGCAAGTTGACCGAGCTGGAGCCAGGTGATCGCTCGGTGAAACATCGCCTCGGCCTGATCTATTTCGGACTGGATTCGCTGAGCCGGTCCAAGGCGATCTTCGCCAGTTTGGTGGAGACAGGCGAAGCTGTGCCGGCCAATCACTTCTATCTGGGGCGCATAGCGATTATGGAGGAAGATTTCGTGCAGGCGCGCGACGAGTTTATCGAGTTTACCCAGTTGATTGACACGGTGGCGCAAGGCTGGCTGGACCTTGGTTTTACCTACTCCAAACTGGGGCAGAGGGAAAACGAAATCGGCGCCTACCAGACCGGGCTGGCTCGCGTGCGTGAGCCGGAGGAACGGACTCGCATGCTGTTTGCGCTGGGAGCAACTTATGAGCGAGCGGGTGAGATCGATTCCTCGGTCTCTATTTTCGAAGAACTGCTGGTCGACTCGCCGGATCATGCCGGGGCCATGAACTACCTGGGCTACATGCTGTGCGATCGTGGTGAGCGATTGCAGTATGCCCGTACTTTGATCGAGAAGGCTGTCGCTCAGGACCCTGACAACCCGGCTTTTCTGGACAGCTATGGCTGGGTGTTTTATCGGCTGGGGGAATACAGCCAGGCCCTGCCACATTTGAAACAGGCTGCCGAGCTTGACAATGATCCGGTAATTCTCGATCATCTGGGCGACACGTATAAAGCCCTGAACGATCTGGAACAGGCACGGCAATGGTGGCTCAAAGCGCTTCAGGAAGACCCCGACAACGAAGGCATCAAGAAGAAGCTCGGTCAATGAATCTGACCCACCGTCGTATACTTCTCTCTCTATTGACATCGCTATCCCTATTGTTGCTGGCTTGTGCCGATGAGATGCCTCCGCCCGGCGGTGAGATCGACAAAACCGGACCTTACCTGATGGGTAGCGAACCATTAACGGGCGCGGTCAATGTATCCGGAGGCAATAGCGTTACCTTGTATTTCTCCGAACGTGTCAAAAAACCAAAGACCGGTCAGACGATCTTTATCTCGCCTCGCCCGACCACGCCGCCCCAAATAAAATGGCGCAGTGACCGGGTCACCATCACCCTGGTCGACAGTTTCGAAACCAACCAAACCTACATCATCTCGGCTGGCACCCAGGTGAAAGACCTGCGCGGCAACCAGCTCGACAGCGCTCTCACTGTTGCTTTCAGTACCGGCCCGACAATCGCCAAAGGTCGCACGGCCGGACTGATCACCAACGACAAGGGACAACCCCAAAGCGGACTGCTGGTGGGACTATATGATCGGATTGGACTCAGCACGGCGTCGGTGATTGACTCCGTTTACCCCTCCTATGTCATCCCGACCAACTCGGAAGGACTCTTCAGGATTGGATACCTGCCGGAGGCCGAGTTTCGCATGATCGCTTTCGAAGACCTGAACAACAATGGACGATTCAACCCAGCCAAAGAGCCGTTCGCGCTGCCGGATCGTCCGATTGTGATAGGCGGGGACAGTCCTATCGAGGACTTGATGCTCACCCTGCAAGTGACGGACACCACCTCGCCGGAGATTCTGGCCGTATCGCAATCGTCCGATGGACTTCTGCGGCTACGGCTTTCAAAACCGATTGAGTTGAAACAACTGCACGAGAATCCGGATCGATGCATCCTGACCTCGGCCGACAGTAGCCGGGTCATTCCTGCCCTGGCCTTGTTGGAAGCTGCCGATGTACAAGCGTCGGTGATCAATTTCCACCCGGGGCCGGTAGCCGACGGTGAGTATACATTGACCCTCACCTATGATGGCGCGCGGTCGGCCATAGGTTTCCCAGGTGTGATGATCGAGGAGGTAGTGGACGAGAATCCTCCCGAACTGGTCGATATCCAGCCGGATGACCGGCCGGGTTTTGCCCGGGATGTCAGGATCGAATTAGCGTTCTCCGAGCCGATGGATACCAGCCTGTTCACTCCTGAAACGTTTCTGCTTAAACAGATTTCGGATACCTTGATTCCGCTTAATCGGGTTTGGCTGGATCCGTTGAGATTAAGGCTGGACCCGGATACCCTGTTGAGTGGCGGTCGCTATCGACTTGACATCACCGAATTCGAGCTGGCCGACTTCGCCGGAAACCGGCTGGGTGACAGCGCACGCACACACTACTTCAATGTCATTGACTCAGACTCGGTGGGATCGATTTCCGGTGAGACCGTTGTATCGATAGCGGGTAAAGAAAACGATCTGCTGCGTCTGACTTTCCAGAAGGTCGGAGGACGCTCTTTCGACGTGACCACGCCGGTCGGCGCCTTCATGATCGATCTACCCGGCGGCAGGTATTTGTTGTCAGGGTTTATTGATAGTGATAAGGACAGTGTCAAGAGCGCAGGTTCGGTTGATCCCTACATACCGGCCGAAACGATGGCCCTCTATCCGGACACTATCGCCGTGCGGGCCCGATTTGAAACGGCCGGGATACAATTCGAGTTCAGGTAAACGCGATGTATGAACTAATCGAAAAGATACCACTGCCCACCAATCTGCAAATCGTGGTGGCCTTAATTGCAATAGTGGCGCTGACGTTTCTGTCGGCGTGGCTGATTCGCGCCATGTTGAGCCTGATAGTGGGACGCCTGGCCTCACGCACCAAGACCGATCTTGATGACAAGCTATTCGGCGGCGTCAAGCGTCATGTCCACTACTTGGTTTACATCATAGGCGCGGTGGCTCTGTTTAATTATCTGGAGCACGTTTCCGACGACAGCCTTTCGGGGCTGTTTCAGGCTATCGACGGCGTTCTGTATGTTCTTGGCGTCTTTGTCGTCGCCGTGATGATAATCCGGCTGATCTCAACTTTGTTGAACTGGTACGCCACCAATATTGCTTCCAAGACAGAGACAACACTCGATGATGAGTTTATTCCGTTGGCCGACCGCGGCGTCAAGATTGTCGGCTATATACTGGCTCTGTTGGTAGTTCTGGAACACTTCTCGGTCGATATAATGGGCCTGGTGGCGGTGCTCGGGGTGGGGTCGCTGGCAATTGCGCTGGCGGCTCAGGAGACTATAGCAAATATGATCGGCGGCTTTGTTATCATGATCGACCGTCCCTTCAGAGTGGGGGACAGGGTCCGTCTGGACACCGGAACAACCGCCGTGGTCAACCAGATAGGTATCCGCTCCACCAAGTTTCGCACATTCGACAACACTTTGATTATCGTTCCCAACGCGGAGCTGATGAAATCGACCGTTCACAATCTCAGCTACCCACATCCGAAACTGAGAGTTCAGATCGACGTCGGCGTCGGATATGACTCTGATATGGAAAAGGTCCGCAAGGTTATGCTCGAAGAAGCCCACCGGCATCCGGTCGTAATCAAGGACCCGCCGCCCAGTTTTTATTTCCTGGAATTCGGTGACTCCAGTCTCAACGTGTCCATGCGCTGTTGGGTGGCCGATGTGTCGGAACAGTTTCGCACCGCCTCCGAGTTGCGCGAACAGGTTCTCAACCGCTTCCGTCAGGAAGAAATCGAGATTCCTTTTCCCCAGCGCGTCGTTACCATGGTCCCCGAAGAAACCGAACCCAAAGAGCGACCGGCGCGACCCATCGAGACACATCTCAAGAGACAGGACCGCTCGGGAGCGGGGGACAGCTCAGTCGGCGACGACGATTGACAGTACCCGAAGTGTTCTACACAGTATCACTGAGTGGCACCCTCAAGCTTAGAGGCTACGTCATGATGTGGTTTCGCAGGGTCCTGACCACGCCCTAGGCGTGGTTGTGACCCGGCGACTCTCACTAAGGCGTCGGGTAAGAGCAGCCCTTGAAACCTCACCCTGCGCACGGCTCCACCTCACACTGCGCACGGCTCCACCTCATCCTGAGCGGAGTCGAAGGGTGCACGGTCAAGCCGTGTCTCTTACCTTCGGGCCAGGGATTTCGACCTACAAGAGAAGATGGATGCCGGATCAAGTCCGGCATGACATACACAGAGCGCGCGAAGTGCAAGAGAGTGTTTCATTACTCCATCCAGAGCATCCACCAACCTCATCCTGAGCGGAGTCGAAGGATGCACGGTCAAGCCGTGTCTCTTACCTTCGGGCCAGGGATTTCGACCTACAAGAGAAGATGGATGCCGGATCAAGTCCGGCATGACATACACAGAGCGCGCGAAGTGCAAGAGAGTGTTTCATCACTCCATCCAGAGCATCCACCAACCTCATCCTGAGCGGAGTCGAAGGATGAACAATCCCACCAAGCGTGCCGGTCTTGGTGGGGTACCCTGCGTCACACACATTTCCCACAGCAGCCTGTGGGCCACCACTGAAACTTTGGGGTGGTGTTGGGCGACCCCGCCCGACACAGGCACGCCTGTCTATCTCGCTTCGCGCTTACACTCTGCCTGTCCACTGTGCCACTCAGATAACTTCATTCCTGTCAAGGCTGTCAGGCGAGTCGCCTTACAGCACCAGGGTCTATCCAGGGGCATGAAAATAGAAAATTGTATCCATTTATCGAAAATACCTTGACTTTGAACATCATGGATACTATCTTTTTATGACTGAACATGGGTGGACAGGTTCCGTCGGCACCCCTGAATCTCTGACGAAACCTCATTAGCCCGGTTCATTCTGACACGTATACTCACCGCCCGCTGTGGCGTCTTATCGAAGGGGAGATGGTCAGGCAACGGCTTGGACCATTGCAGCCACCCGTTTCGCCTGAAATTATGAGTCGTAGTTACGAGTAGTTGAATGTCTGATTAACTATCAGGGTTCGAGGGATGCCTCCCTTTTGAACCCGGAGGAGGAGTTTTCATGCAACGAGTCTCACTTGGATTGGCCGCGGCGCTGTTCGTGATTGGCTTTTGCGCTCTGTTTGCGCTGGCCGACTGGATTCCGGGCGACGGCCACAAAATGCACTTTCCGCAAACGCCTGATGAAGAAGGCTGGAATGTGATGGCCAGTTTCGGTCAAACGCTGGCCGATGACTGGACGTGCTCAGCGGACGGTCCGGTTAACGAGATACACTTCTGGGGATCATGGTTCGGCGGCAGCACCGGCACCATCAACGGTTTCTGGATAAAGATTCACTCGGATATCCCGGACCCCGAACCGCAGAACCCGGATACCTGGTCGATGCCCGGTCCGATTCTGTGGTCGCGATACATACCCATCGACGATGTGATTGCGCAGCACATAACACCCGACCCCCAATTGTGGGAAGGCTGGCACGATCCGACATCAGGCGAATACCTGTACCCCGACCACGACAATTACTATCAATACAATATTTTCAATATCGCCGACCCATTTGTTCAGCAAGCAGGGAATATATACTGGCTGGAGATAACTGCCGCCACCGATGTCAGCGATCCTGGTGTAAAGTGGGGTTGGAAATCATCGGTGGAACACCACCAGGATGATGCCGTCTATGGCACGCCCACCTGCTCGGAGCCGGATAACGGCAGCGGCACCATCGACCATCCGGTCGACACCTGCGACTACGTGGCCGAAGAGCCGATGCTGATAGTCAATAATCTTCCGCCGGGCACTACAATCGAGATGGATGCTTTTATCACCGACCCGATCTGTAATCAGTTTTTCTTCTGTTCAGGAAATCCACCGGCCGGTAAGTGCGAGGACGTCGGTGGTTCGCTTGGGGGACACTATCACTGTTATGAGGCGACGCTTGATTTGACAGTGCGCGGCACCGGCGCTCTGGCCGGATTTAATCGACACCTGTTCGTGCCGCTGCAAATGGAAGTCCACACCGGTCCGCGCAATCCGGGCGATCCGGTGCAGTCGTTCGACATTGATGTCTACACCCTGATGGGTGAACTGTTCGGCGATCCTGACTTTTGCGAGTTCAGAGTCACAGGCGGCACCGGCTATGGTATGCCCAGCCCCGGCCACACTATCCTGACCGACGACCTTACCAACCCGGACTGGTGGGTCGAGAGTTTCTTTGATGTGTCATACCAGATTGAATTCCAGGGCTGTCCCGGTTCGATTCTGGATGGTTTTGCGGGGACAACCCCCGGCTCCGTTCGCTTCAATCAGGGCGGTCAGAACTGGCAGGAGCTCTTCGAGCCGGGCGCCGATGCCGACACCAACTTCAACGCTTTCTATGTCGTAATGGACCCGGGCGGCGTGGTCATAGATGGCGCCGGTGAAAATGCCTATGGTGATGGTTGGTACTTCTACCCGGAAGAATCTTGGTGGAACATCTGGTTCTACGATCACCCTTACGATCCAACGCGGTATAAAGAGGCGTTCATCGAGTTTGACATCAATCCGCTTGGACCGGGACCTTCTTATATCGAACTGGCCATCAACTGGTCGACAGATCAATGGTCGATTGACCAGCCGCCGAACGACAGCATGCCGCCGCTACCGGGCATGCCTGAACAACCGTACATTGGACGCGATATACTGTTCGTGATGCAGGACCCGGTCGGTCATTTCATGTTCCCGTGGACCTTTCCGGACTATAACCCGGAGTGGGTGTCGATCGATGTCCGTGGGTTCAACTTTATCATACCCGGCGGTGTGATCATGCACGCCTGCGTAGGTGGCGGCACCGGCGAGTCGATGGACCTTTCGTTCGTCATCAACTCATCACCCACAGGCGCATGCTGTGATCCGGCGACCGGTGACTGCTATGTTACGACCTTTGACGCTTGCACAGGTGACTACCAGGGTGACGATACCGACTGTGATCCCAACCCCTGTCCTCAACCGACCGGCGCCTGCTGTAACGCGCAGACCGGAGATTGCTTTGTCACCACCGAGGCGCAATGTGCCGGTGACTACCAGGGCGACTGGACAACCTGCACGCCCAATCCCTGTCCGCAACCAACCGGCGCTTGTTGCGATGCAGCCGGCCAGTGTTACATAACCACGCAGGCTGATTGCATTAATGCAAGCCACCAGTGGCACGGCGACTGGTCTACATGTTCCGGCGACCTGAACCACAACGGCACCGACGACCGTTGTGAGGACCTGTACTGGGAGCCCGGCGACGGTCACAAGATGCACTATGCACAGCTTCCCGACGAGGCAGGCTGGGATGTGAACGCTACCTTGCCGCTTATTCTAGCCGATGACTTCATGTGTACAGAAACCGGCTGGATTCAGGATATCCACTGGTGGGGTTCCTGGAAGGACGGCTTCGTGGGTCAACTCAACGGCTTTGCGCTGAGTATCCATAGCGACATCCCGGCTGACCCGCCGCAGATTCCGTATAGCCGACCCGGTGAATTGCTCTGGCAGAAGGTCGTCACCGATTACAATCCCCAGACCATCAACTCCTTCTTGTGGGAGGGTTGGCACGACCCGGTCACTTTCGTGTGGTTCCCGAATAACCACCAGCAGTACTTCCAGTACAACGTCTACCTCAATGAGGAAGACTGGTTCATGCAGGATTCCGGTACCATCTACTGGCTGAATATCACCGCCGATGTGGAGGGTGTCATCGACGGTGCGTGGGGTTGGAAGACCACACTCGAACATTACAACGACGACGGCGTCTTTGGTATACCGACCTGCACGGAAGCCGACAACGGCAGCGGTACAATCACGCTACCGGCCGATTGCGATTTCTTTGGCGATGTTCCCATGGAGATCGTCAACGGCCTGCCACCCGGCTCAACGATTGAGCTGGATGCCGAAATCCAGACGGTGTTTACTTGCCTGCACAGTTATTTGCCGTGCTCACTGCCGCTACCTTCGGGTGTGTGCGAAGGCCCGGGCGGCTATCTTGGCGGTGATGGTCACTGCTTTGAGTCGGCGCTCGATCTGGATGTATCCGGTACCGGAGGGCTGGCCGGTTTCAATCGCCATCTGTCTGTACAGTTGGTAGTGGAGGTCCACACCGCGCCGCGGACGCCGGGCGAGGACTTGCAGAAGTTCGCCGCCGATGTAGTGAGGATGCAGGGTGAGCTGTTTGGCGATCCCGATTTCTGCACCTTCCGTGTCACCGGTGGCACCGATTTCGGTATGCCCAGCCCCGGCCAGATCACACTGGCCAGGCGGCCCGATGGCACTTTCGAGGTAGAGAGCTTCTTCGACGTTATGTATCAGATTGAGTTCCAGGGTTGTCCCGGTTCACAGTTGGACGGCTACGCCGGTACAACGCCGGGTATGGTGCGTTTCTCGCAGGGCGGCACCAACTGGGGTGAACTGCGCGATCCCACCGGTCTGTCGCTCGATCTGGCCTTTGTCATCACCGGTGGACCGGCCGGATGCTGCATGGGTCTGATAAGGGGTAATATCGATATGGATGTTGGCGACATCATCGATATCTCCGATCTGGTCTACCTGGTCGATTACATGTTCACCGGCGGTCCGGCGCCCAGCTGCATGGATGAAGCCGACATGAATTGCAGCAACGGTGGCACCCCGGTCGACATTGCCGACCTGGTCTACCTGGTGGACTATATGTTCAACGGTGGGCCTGCGCCCTGTCGTTGCGACTGCGCCGATTGTCCGTAGACAAATCTGGGCAGTAGTGCCTATATGTATGTCTGTGTGATACATGGAGAATGGCCGCTCCCGTTAACCCGGGAGTGGCCATGTATCACGGGCGATACTCGAATGCCTGGATAGGTCCTGTGAGTAAACTGAACGCGAATATGGAAAAGAGCGTCTACGTAATCGCGCAAATGCCTTGACACGGGAGGGTTTAGCCGCTATAATCAATTGAAGACAGTCTACCGACAACTAACCTGTATGCAGTGCTCCATAATCTCTTTGCTCAAGTTTCATGAGCGCTGATCGATAACCGAGAAATTGCTTTTTTGACATAATCGAGATCCCGGACGAGATGGAGGAAGTATGTATCTCTGTGCTAAAGTTGGTGTGGGCTTATCATGTGTGATGACGTTGATCCTGGGCGCTATTGTTTTCGCGCCGATTAGTATGGCGCAACCACCCGGTGTATCGGCAAGCCTTTCGGGGCCGGGTGCGGCCGGCGGGGGAGGGATTTACGCAGACTCACAGTTTCAGTTTGATATCTATGTCAACAACACTCAGCCCTCCAATATCGAGGCGATGGCCAGTGGCTTTCAGGTCTATTCGCCCGATGGAGCATCGTGGCAGCCGATCGTGATAGACACCTTTCCAATCGGCTGGCCCATCATGTTCAATCTGGCGCCGTTTCTGACGGCTTATGCCGGTGTCACCGGATCAGGCGCCGACTCGGCTATGGGCGCCGCCGTGGCTATGCCACCTTTGGGCTGGCCGGCGGGCATGGGCGCCTTTGCATGGTACATTCCAACCGTGGTATCCTCGGCCGAAATCGGTCGTACTCTGTGTATCGATTCCTGCTGGATGCCTCCCGGCAACCAATGGCAGTGGATACTGACCGGGTCTATTCCCTACTTCCCGGCCTGGGGTGGTCCCTATTGCTTCACCATCGAATCCGACCAGCCGGACAGTTGCGACTATTACAAACCGGCATACGAAGATTACGCTCCCAATGGCGTGCCCGACTTCGATCAAAAACAAGACGCCTGGATTTATCAACCCAGTGGCGCGTGGAGCTACTGCGGCCCGGTAGCGTTGGCCAACTGTCTGTGGTGGTTTGATTCCAAGTTCGAACCGGCGCCGTTGGACCCGCGCCCGTTCTACCCCGATCCCGGTCATGTTCAAAACGATGGATACAACCTGGTTTATCCATTTGGACCCGCCAGCGGCTGGGATGATCATGACACTAACAATGTCATGCCGTTTATCGATTCGCTGGCTCTGTATTGCAAGACCAATCAGGGTCATTCAGGCACCAATGTTTTCGACCTGGCCACCGGAGCGCAGGCATGGATAGACAGTGCCGGATTGACCGGAGATTTTGTCGTCAATATCTATCCGATGGACCCGGCTTTTGGTTTCGACTTCATTCGGGAGCAAGTGCTGGCCAGTCAAAATGTGATTCTGCTGCTTGGCTTCTACGAAGAAGTCGGCGGAGATTTCTGTGAACGTGTCGGCGGGCACTTTGTCACCGTGGCCGGTACCTGTACTGACCCGGCCGACTCGTGTCTATGCATCAGCGATCCGTACTACGACATGCACGAAGGCGAACCGCCGGCCGGATCGGCCCACGGCTCCAGTGTGCACAACGATGCCGCGAATATTTCTGGGCCGCACGGAAGCATGTACCATGACAAATACTCGGTCATAACTACCCAGTGCACACCCTCCGGACCGTTGCCCTTCCTGGCCGAGTTGGCCAACTATGGTGTCAACGCCGGCAACATCGCTGTTTGGCAGGGACAGAACCTGGCCGACACGACACTGGAACCGATGCCGCCTCAGGGAGGACCTATCCACACGCTACTCGAATGGGCGGTGGTCATTTGTCCTGCCCCCCCCGATCCCACCGGCGCATGTTGTGAACCGCCTTACGGTCTCTGTCACATCATGACGGAGGCTGAGTGCGATGACGCCGGGTGGTTGTACGAAGGGGATGGTACCACCTGTACGCCCAACCCATGCGACTCGTGTGATTATCAGAACCCCGGCGATGTCAACGATGACGGATTCTGGAACATAAGCGATCTGACATACCTGATCTCGTTCTTGTATATCTCAGGCCCTGCGCCGCCGGTGCTTGCCAACGCGGATGTGAACGGCGACTGTTGCATCGGCTACGACGATATCATTTACCTGATCGAGTACCTCTTCAACGGCGGTCCCGCTCCGGTCAATTGTACTTGTGTCGATCCGCCTATATGTCTACCGGCACCGCCACCGCACACGCCCGGGATTGTCAAGCACAACACCAACAGTTATCTGCCACCGGACGGCAGCCCGTTGAACTCCACCTGGCACGAACTGTGGCCGGGCTACTGCGAGGACTTCACGGTTACCGACGTCATCGACAACGGCGATGGTATCCTCAGCTGGTGCGACACTCTTGAGTTCACACACAACACATTGGGCACCAAGTCGCTCGAACATGTGGAAGTGGTCACGCCGACACTTACTTTGGTCAACATAATCAACCCGGCCGAGACTCTCTACGTTGACTTGCTGGACCCGCCTAACCCGCTGATCAATCCGATTACCGACCCTATGGGTTCGTTCTGGCATGAGGTGTATCCCAACTACTGCCGCAAGCACGTGATAGTATACTGGCAGGAGTTCAATCAAAGCTCCCTGCAGCCCGGGCATACCGTCAAACTGCAAGCTCTGAACGGACCGGATTCTTCGTTGGCCGACGACTATTGGGTTACGGCCATCGAGACCGATATCATAACGACGCCCATCGTAACCGTTCGCGACGAGTACGATCACAACATCGACGGCTACAGTCCATACGACGGTACGCCGGTCGGCACCGAGTGGAAAGAGTTGTGGCCCAACTACAATGATTTGTGGACTGTTGAAGAATGGATCGACAACGGCGACGGTTGGCTCAGTTTCTGCGATACTATCAAAGTCGTGGGACAGAATCTACCATATCCGGTGCGGTGGAAGCATGTCAAAGAAGTTCTCACAACGTTCACACTGGTCGATTCGATTACCAGTCAGGTTTACTACTTTGACTTCCTGATGACCAACCCGATGTTCGACTGGTCGTCCAACCCGGCCGGGATGTTCTTCCATGAAGTTTATCCCACTTTCTGCCAACGTTCGATCTGTATCGGTTGGGTCGACAACGGGACCGGCTTTGTCGATTCCTGTGACTATCTGACCTTCGAATATATCGACGGTGACGATTCCGGCAGCACCATTACGCTGCATCTTGAAGGGGTCGCTACCGACATAGCTACCAGCCTTGAAGAACACTGGGAGCCGCCGCCGCCGATGGACGGCAAGTTTAAGCACAACATCGACGGTTGGCGTCCGGGCGACGGCAGCCCGGCCGGTACTATGTGGCATGAATTGTGGTTCAACTATTGCGAGATGTGGTCGTGCAGCTTGTGGATCGACAACGGCAACTCTGTTCTCGACTACTGTGACACGCTGGTCTTTATGCACGAACCTACCGGGCGTCTGTCGTATGAGCATGTCCAGGTGGTGACGCCGACTATCACCGTCACCAAGGGTGACTCGACCTGGTACCTCGACGGTATGGACCCGAATCCGCTGATCGATCCGATCACGCATCCCATCGGCGGTTACTGGCAGGCGGCCTATCCGCGCGTGTCCTGGTTCGGCTATCCTTACGTGATTACCAACTGGGTCGACAATGGCAATGGCTTCCTGGATTCATGTGATTACATCGATTTCCGAAACGACTTCGGCGAAAACCATACCGACTGGCACGTGGAAGCGGTCGAGACCGACATCATCACCGATCCGTTGCCGAATCCGAATGTCGATGAGTACGATCACAACATCGACGGCTATCTGCCCGCCGATGGTGATCCCACCGGCACCTTGTGGCACGAGTTGCGGCCGAATTACTGTGACGACTGGCAGCTCGATGAGTGGCTCGACAACGGCGACGGCGTTCTCAGCTTCTGCGACACGCTCATGTTCCGCGGCACCGCCGCGGGCATGGAGGACTCCGTCCTGTGGAAGCATGTCGAGGAAGTGACCGGCACTGTGGTGCTGTCTACCGTTGGGACCGATGACACCGTTTACATGGATTACATGTGCGGACGGCCAACGGCGGCGCCGTTAACACTTGCCGAAAACCCACTGGGTACTATCTTCCACGAGGTCTATCCAACCTTCAGCCGCAGGTATGTTTGGCAGGGCTGGGCCGACAACGGCAACCTGACTCTTGGTGTCTGGGACGGGATGACTATGCGGTCGATCAACCCGGCAGATTCAGGTACGCTGTCCTGGTACAACGTGCTCGATTGGCAGACCGACATCATGACCACGATTATAGAAGGCCCGTCGTGTTGTATGACTCCGATTCGCGGCAACGTCGACTACGATCCGGGAGATATAATCGATATTTCCGACCTGGTCTACCTGGTCGACTACATGTTCACCGGCGGACCGGCACCGCCTTGCTTCGAGGAAGCCGACATGGATTGTTCCGGCGGCATTATTGACATCGCCGATCTTGTCTACCTGGTTGACTACATGTTCAACGGTGGACCGGCGCCATGTCGCTGTGACTGTGCCGATTGTCCGTAGACACAAAAGGCGATGTTCGCCTTAGGTGAAAGGTTCAAGCCACCCCCGACTCGTTCGGGGGTGGCTTTTGAGTATGAAGTCTTGTAGGGAAGGATTGCCTTCAGACTTGGCAACAGTGGCGGGTTCACGCCGCGGCACGCAGGCGAAGACGGACCCGCCCTACTTCTGAGCGGAGTCGAAGGGTGGGTGTAATCAAGTGGCGTTGGGCTTGATCCGGTATCCAGTTCCGAATTCGAAGACTGGATTCTGGCCTTCGCCAGAATGACACAGGTGGGCAGGCAGGTGGCGTCGGGCGACCCCGCCCTACTTTTTACATCGCACGTGGCAGCATCGCAAGGATGCCGCCCTACTCCTGAAGGTGGCGTCGGGCGACCCCGCCCGACGCAGGCAAGCCTTTTTTTGCGCTTCGCGCGTCGTCACAGTTTGTCTATTCAGATAACGCGGTCTTTGGCCACAGTGTCAAATTTGTCAGGCCAGTCGCCCTACAGCACCGGCAGAGAGGTCTGTGACCAACTGTCGATTTTTCCCATATTATTCTCTTGAATTGCTATGGCTTTTAACTATATTGCGCCGCGAATTGAACGACTAACCGTGTCTCGGAGGAATAGCCCATGGCCATGACCATTACCGATGAATGCACTGCCTGCGGTCTCTGTCTGCCGGAGTGCCCCACTGATTCGATCACCGAGGATGATATTTACGTCATCGATCCCAGCACCTGCAACGAGTGCGAAGACCAGGCCGACGGTCCCGGTTGTGTAGAAGTTTGTCCGGTTGATTGTATCGAAAAAGCTCAATAGCTACAGCCAATTCTGTCACGAATGCTAAGAGCCGCCTTTATAGGGCGGCTTTTTTTGCATAAAAAAGAGGGTGCTCGTCTGAGTGGGTAGAGGGGGCTAAGAAACTACCCGGGGACAGCGGAGACACCCTCGTCAATTAACTATATGATGCAAATAACAGGTGTTGTCAAGTTTATTGTTGTGTCGGCCAAAAGGCCTTCGGACTCACGCTAATATTTGACGATTTTCACAGGTATCGTGAGAATAACCGGCTTTTGATCCTCTGCCGTCGTAACGTGTACGGTAAAGCTGGACAAGTAGGTGCCGGCCTTCAAGCCATCTGATGGTGTTACCATCACCGTCAAATCCTCACCACGGTTAGCCCTGGGCCCGATATTCTCTATTCTGAAACTGCTGTCCCCCTGATCACGAATTTCCCAACTGATCTGATCAAAAACCCGGTTGGACAGTTTCACCGGTTTACCGGTGGCGCCGGGCAGAAAGAACAACGAAAACGGCTCAGGTTTGAGATCGGCGAACCATTGACCGATAGTGGAAAGATAGTAAAACTTCATCTCGGGATACTCATGATCATCCAGTGTGACCAGCAGCGATTTTGTGGTGGGGCCGTAGAAGTTGCGCGTCAGGAAGTCCAGATGAAAAAACGCGGTATCGCCGGGCTCCAAAAGGGAGTCGAGGAGACTGACCTGTGAGCAGTCACAGGAGGCGGTGGCGCTCTTTATGGTCACCGGAGCGTCGCCGTGGTTGACGATATGGAAAGTGTGAAACAGTTTGAAGTCAATTCCGACATGTCCGAAATCAAAAACTTGCTCGGACGGCGCCAACCGTCTCGCGGAGCCGGTGGTAGGCTCTGGTTCGCCGTGGGCAAAGGACACCGCACAAAAGAGCGCCAGCAGGGTGGTAGCAGTTGTCTTCAAGCGTCGATCTCCGTGTTGCTCATGAAACCGTGTTGAGTCATCCATTCATCGTTGAACAGCTTGCTCAGATACTTGATACCACTATCGGCAAAAATCCCCACAATCACTGCCTGCGAATCAGCTTCGGTCGCCACTTGCTCCATAGCCCAGGCCACGGCGCCGGAGGAGCCGCCAATCGAGATACCTTCCCGATGAGCAAGCCGGCGGGCTCGCTGGAATGCGTCTTCATCGCTCACCGTGACAACTTCGTCAACGAGATCACAATGTAGCGCTTTGGTCAGGACATCCGAACCGATACCTTCGATTTTGTACGGTTTGTCTTCGATCAGTTTCTTGTGCCGGATGTACTCGGCGAAAATAGAGCCTTCAGGATCTACAGCAATCGTTCGCACCGACCGGTTCTTTTCCTTCAGGAACTTGGCTGCGCCGGAAAACGTCCCACCGGTGCCGATTCCGGCGACAAAATGGGTGATACGACCCTCGGTGTCATTCCAAATCTCAGGGCCGGTTGACAGGTAGTGAGCCTCGACATTCGCCTGGTTGTCGTACTGGTCGAGATCGAACCAGTCGTTTTCTCGGGCCAGCCGCCGCGCTGTCATGTAGCTCCCTTGCGGGTCTTCGTGGGTTGTCTCGTCAGTGATGATCACCTCGGCGCCGTATGATCTGATTAGATCGATCTTTTCTTTACTGGTCTTCACCGGTGTGGTGATAACAGCCTTCAGCCCGAGCAATCCACAAACCATGGCCATAGCCGCGCCGGTATTGCCAGAGGTGTTGTCGATCACTGTTCCGCCAGGCTCAAGACGACCTTCATCCAGCGCCTTACTTATGATGTGTAGCGCCATGCGGTCTTTGACGGCGCCGGTCGGGTTGAAGAACTCCAGTTTGGCCAGCAACATAGGGCCGTCGGCCGGGGCTCCGGTTTTGAGACGCACCAATGGCGTGCGGCCGATCAAATCGAGTATGCTGTCGTAAGTTCGCATCAAGTACCACCAAACTTCACAAGTTATACATTCTTCGGCCAGATTCAAGGAGATTATTGCGGCAGCAGCGAAAAGAGGGAAACCCGGTCCAATCAGACTTGACACATTTCCGCCGTGTCCTATCTTTTGTGCAAGGCGAAGCAGTCTACAAAACGGCGGAGGTGACTTGAATCGGTTTCGTGCTCATTGGGCAGCAGTTCTATTGATTTGCGTAGGCTGCGGCGACGATGCGAAGGTCGTCAACGAAGGTGAAGATGACCGGACTACTTTCGAGGCATACTTCGGCCGACGGCGATACGTCGACGGTCAGTCGGTTGTGTCGACCGCAGATGGCGGCTATATGGTGGTGGGTACGGGATCGACCGCTGGAGTCAACGAACAGGATATATTTCTGGTCAAGACGAATGCTGCAGGAGATTCACTCTGGACAAAGACCCTGGGTGATGCTAATCAGGACAAAGGGGTTGGCGTGGTGAAAGCGGTCGACAGCGGGCTTGCGGTCATGGGTTTTACCAGGTCAAACGGCGGCGGTCTGGGTGATGTCTACCTGGTTAGGATCAACGACGGCGGAGACAGAGTCTGGGCATACCAGTACGGGATGCCCAGCCGAGAGGAAGCCTTTGCTATTGAGGCAACCAGTGATGGTTACGTTTTTGCCGGCCGTGAAGGATTACCGGGCTCGCTGGCCGTTTACATCTATGTTGTCAAAACCGATCTAACCGGAGGAGTCTTGTGGAGAAAGATATACGGTGGTACCAAATACGACGAAGCTCGCGGAATAGCTCAAACCGGTGATGGGGGCTGCGTTCTGGTGGGACGCACAGAAAACTTCGCGGCGACGGCGTCCGATGTTTTTCTGATGCGCTTGGATGCTAACGGTGACAGCCTGTGGTGGAGGACCTACGGCGAGGACAGGGACGACGATGCCAGCGCGGTCGTTCACACCGCTGACGGCGGTTTTATGATCGCCGGTACATCCAATTGGTCGGCGTCGGGTGCGGACGACTTCTACCTGATCAAAACCGATGCCGAAGGAAATGAAGTATGGTCCAAGCGGTATGGAGGGGCCAGTGGCGATGTCTGTAATGACATAGTGGAAACTGATGGCGAAAGCTTCGTTTTAGTTGGATATAGCGAGTCTTTCGGCGCAGGTGGCAACGATGTTTACCTCATTAAAGTGGATGCCGCCGGCGATACCCTCTGGACCAGAACCCATGGCGGTTCCGGGCACGATCACGGCAATTCCATACAGGTTACCTCAGACGGCGGGTTCGTCGTAGCCGGTACCTTCGGTGCGGGTGGTACAGGTAGCAAGATGTACCTGTTGAAACTTGATGCCAACGGCAAGCTGTAACAGGCCAATCATCTGCTCGCGAATTCTGATTATAACAGAAAAAATCCAAGCCCGGTTGTGCGCCGGACTTGGATTGATATTCAGACTATTCGCTGGTCGGGCTCAACCGCAACCGGAGCAACCGCCACCTGAGTCGCTGCCGGAACCACAATCAGCCGTGCCGACTTTGATCATGTAGCCGGACTGACCGTTGCGCGAAATGAAATCGATGTTGATCTCGCCAAACTGCTGCAAGTAGGTCAGCACTTTGGGATCGATAAAGGCGGTGATGCCGTTGGATTCGAGCTTGTCGAGGTTTTCTGCCGACTCATCCAGAGTCATCCCCATCTGGGGGCCGCTTCAGCCGGCTCCCTGAAAGTACAGTATCAGCTTCTTGTCCTTATGCTCTGGGGTAGCGAGGACCTTTACCAACTCGCTACTGGCGGTGTCTGAGACTTGAAACATATCTATTCAACCTTTCATCGTTCTCTGTTCGAACACTTAGAACACAATATAACCTAAAATGATTCAAAAAAGTGTGATAAATCACTCTCTTGGTGATAAATCACTCTCTTGGTGATAAATCACTTTTTTGCGTTTCGCGCACTTCATGTCATGCTGAGCGCAGTCGAAGCATGAACACGCCAACCTCATCCTGTTAACCGGTAACCTCGCCCTGAGCCCACCCCACCTCACCCTGATCTTATGAAAAGGTCGAGAACCTTATTATCTTTTGGTAGAGTAAATAGCCAAAAGAAGAAAGGAACTCGACCATGGCAAAGAGCAGTATTATCGTTGGGATCGATTTGCACAA
>JAOUBJ010000028.1 GCA_029860345.1 Candidatus Zixiibacteriota bacterium
AGACTAATTGATTCTTTTCGAGATGAACAAAGCTGTGAAAGAATAATCTTTACTCAGGTCAAGGAACTCAACCAGAAACTAAAACCAAACCCCAATTCTCAATTTACACAATAATCCTTGCACTACCCTCAAAGAGAGCTGAGTGACATTGCGTCATCGGTTTTGTGCAGCTCCTTCTCAAAGGGATGGCCCATCTGCCAGCCGCTCTTGCCCGTTTTGCGAAAGTGTTCCATACGGCGGATAGCTATCTCCGCGTAGATGGGATCGATATCGAGTGTCACGCATCTTCGTCCCAGTCGTTCGCAGGCCAACAGCGTTGTCCCGGCATGTGCGAAGAAATCGGCTACAACGTCACCCTCGCCCGACGACGCCAGCACGATTCGTTCGATAGCTTTCAGCGGTTTCTGTGCAGCGCATCCACTGACGTTCTCCTCCATACGATAGAACACCTGCTGCACATCGACCCAGACATTGCCGGGTCGGATACAGTCGGACCTGCCGCGTTCTATGTTCTCTGTGACGACACCATCGACTTCTTTGTAGTATCCGCGCAGGATTTTGGGGATGTCGGTGTATTGAACGTTGAACCCAGGCTTGCCCCGGGTGTAGCTCAACAACTCCTGCCTGACGGCCATCCAGTTTTTTTGGGTGCCATACCCGCGCTGATTGCGCAGGGTGACCAACGATTTCGATTCGAAATCGGTCTTGGCCATCATAAGCATGAACTCAGGTAACGGCTGAAAGTGATTTTTCTGATCGGCACCCATCCAGATGTACATGGTGGCATCGTCGGACATAACATCGGTCGATGTATCGACCCATTGGCGGCACCACTCGATATACTCGGCGACCGTGCGGCGTTTGAACATGGCTACATTATACGGTGGATCCTGCGCCAGCAAGGCGGCAAGCCGCTTTTGCATTATAGTACGCACAAACACTCTGTCCGTAGCATCTCCACAACCGACGGCGTGGCGACCATTGGGATCAGACCATATCTCGCCCAACTTGAGTCGGCAGTGTGGCAGGAGTTTTTCACGCAATTGGGGATTGGTCAGATCGAGCTTTGTAAATCGCGTAGCTGCCATATTCGGATGTATGTAAAAGCGGCCAGCCGCCTCAACAAAAACATGTCTGACCGGATCAGAGCAGGCGGATTGGCCGGGCGCAATTGCCTTGACAATTCGGGCGGTTTTTCTGACCATAGGGCGACGGAGGAGTGGCTGAGTGGTCGAAAGCGGCGGTCTTGAAAACCGTTGTGCCGCAAGGTACCGTGGGTTCGAATCCTACCTCCTCCGCCATATTTCATTTCGGGGTGTATCTACGAAGTAATTGAAGGGCTTTCGGTATGTGGGGTAAAGAGTTAGCCCCTTGATTTCACAGTTCGAAAGTAACGTACGCAGGAGGTTTGCCTGTTCCACTGGTTCACGCTGTTTGTATAGGGAATACGCCGATTGGGCGAGTTCTAAGATACTGACACCTTCTTGGTAGTAGCTTCTGTTGGAGTCCTCCAGTTTCGCCAACCTCCGGGCGACCCGATTCTGCTGATCAATCAAGCGGTCATGTGTACTCTGCCAGAAGCAAACATCTATGGTCCCATCCAACTTGTCTTGGTAGCATTGTTCGATCCGGGCTTGCACCTTGTCGCATTCGCGTCTAAGTTTGCTTGTCTCCTTCGCCCGGAACTTCTTCTCATCATCAAAGCTATCTGTGAGCGCAAGCTGTATCTCGTCAGCCAACGCTTTATCAATTGTGATGGCCTCGACCAGTTGGCCCAGCATTACCGACAGGCGTTTCTCGGGAACGTAAGCCTGCTCACATTTTCCGCGACCGTTCGTGCATCGGTAATAAACGTACTTACCTTTTTTGATTTCAGCAGTAATGGAACAGCCACAATAGCCGCATCGTAGGAGTCCGCGAAACGCAAACTTCTTATCATTACACTTGGGTTTGCTTACGTCCGACACAACAGACTGCACTTGTTCGAATACGTCTTGTGAAAGGATGGGCGCATGGGTTCCCTGGTACACTTTGCCCTTCCATCTGAAGACACCGGTGTAGATCGGGTTCTGCAGCATCTTTTCAATCCAGCTTCTACTGACAGGCTTGTTGGACCCGCGATACGTCAATCCCAAGTCTCTGGCAAGACTTCGAAGCGAGCTGATAGAGTGCCTTCCTGTAGCATACGCTTCAAAAAGCTGTCTGATTGTAGATGCCCGATCTTCATCAACGACCAACTGCCGAGATTCGCGGTCGTTCGTGTATCCCAATGGGGCACGATGCGGCCATTCACCAGCCTCGGCTTTCTCGAAGAGTCCCTTCTTGACTTCTTCGGACAGATTGTCAATGTAGTTCTTGGCCATGAGGACCTTGATGCCGTGAATGAATTTGGCATGTGACTTACTGTCCTTGCTGATCACCTCGCCTTCCTTCACGAGATGAATCTCCAGGTCTAGGTCTCCCAGCAACACGTAGTCGCGGAAGTTACGATACAGTCGATCCGTCTTTTCAACAAGCACGATCCGGGTCTCGGCGTTGTCCTTGAGAAATTGTACCATCGCGCTGAATTGTGTGCGCCCTGCGGCTTTAGCCGTTTCGACATCGGTGAACTCACTAACAACTTTCAGCCTGTGCTTAGCAGCGTACTCACGAAGCAGCTTCTGCTGTGCAGGGATCGAGAACCCTTCCTTCTCCTGCTCCTTGGAGGACACCCTGGCATACAGTACGCACTTCATTTTCGCTTCCCCTTTACAGAGAGGAGTTTTTCGATGTGGTACACCTGAATCTTGCTGGGTTCGGTGTGACCGTTTAGCCATCGGCTAACCGTGGCGTGGGTAACCTGCAACATCTCTGCCAATTCCATTTGGCTGATGCGGTTCTCCAACCGGTATTCTTCCAGTCTTCCAATCAAGCCTTTCATCACAATAGTAGAATATATAACATTATATATGTTGTCAAGTCATTTTTCGATGGCGTTTGACTACTTTTTCCAGAACTTGGAGTTCTTCGGACGACATACCGTCATGTGTGACTTCCTCAAAGCTCATAGATCGGATTACCTCCGACACCCGATGCTGGTCGAGGGTCCCGTAGGTCATCATGGTGGTGCCGACATCTTCATGACCGACATTCTGGCTTACAGCCTTGATTTCCTCGGCGTTTCGGCACAGTTTCCGAGCCAGATAAATCGCCGCATGACGGAAAGTATGAGGATGGTAGTAAGCCAAGCCCGCCATCTCGGATCGTTTCTGGAAGATACTCCTGATCGATCCAGTCCCCTTCCAGAAGTTGCGGTCAACTTCATTGGCCACGAACGTCAGACCGCCGCTCTCTTGTTCCACTTTTGATTTGGGAAACAACGGATCGGTTGGGGCGAAGTGCTTATGTTTTTCAAGGTACTCTGCCCAGCCGACAACGTACTCCCTGAGTTTATCGCTGAACGGAAAGAGTACAGATACGAACGACTTCCCAAACTTGGTTTGGACACCTTTGGCCGGGTCTTGGTCAACTCTGAGTGTCTCACGATCAAAGCAACCAAACGGGAGAGTGGCAATAGCTTTGTCTCGCATCCCACTCAGAAACGAGAATGCTATTAGGGCTTGATCCCTGCGGTCGATCTCCGTTTTTATCACAATCGAGTCAGCCAACTTCTCAACATAGCCCAAGGGTGGGAAATCTACCAGCCTCCTTGCTGTTGCTTCCCGCACTTGCTTCTTGTCGAGCGACAAATACGACACACTATCTGCATTGATCCTGGACTTGTAACCTGGCTGATCTGAGAGCCATGTGAAGAACCTTTTGAGGTGACGCAAATAACCATGTACGGTCGAAATCGAGATTGTCTGGCCCTTGTGCGTCCGCTTCAGGAGCCACTTTTTCAGGTTGATAGCCTTGTTCTGATTGAACAGCGCATAGTCTTCGTGGCGAACGAAATCCTCATACAAGTAGACAGCCTTCTCAACACAAAGGACTGTCGATTCGGCCAGCCCTTCTGCCTCTCGCAGCCGCCTCAGATACCTCCGCTTGATCTTTTCATTCTTGCTGCTAATCCGTGCCACAATCTTCTCCTTCCAAGTCAGTGTTTACGGTAGCCTTGCGGTCTCTACTTAATCTTGATTGACCTTGCTTCAGCTTCCGCACCCAAACCGACTCAGCGACCTTCCGGCGGGTAGAAAACCGGGTCATCTGACACTCGCATTCTGTACAGACTCCCTTGATCATAACCGAAACGTCAACCTTACCCATCCTCCTGCCGGTGTCCACAATGTGAAGATCGTTCGGGCGAGATGTCCGGGCCGCTCGGCATCTCGGACAGCGAAACTCATCCTCCTTGAGCGGGCATTTCCTTGCCTGCTGCCGCTGTGAAAGAAAGCGTTGCACCTCAGCGCCGATGAACAGCAACGGCCTGTCATCCGGGTCGATAGGTGTCATTCCCTGTTTGTGCCAGGACTGCACCGTGCGAACATGAACATGCAGCAACTCCGCCAGTTCACTCATCGTGTATGAGCGACGCTTCCGAATCAGCCGGATGTTATGATTGCGCTTCTTCTTCGTCTTTTTTTTCATCTTTCGCCCAAGTCCGAAGGATGGCAAAGAAATCCCTGAGATTGTTGCAGGCTTCTCGATACTGACGTACAGAGAGCTCGCGGCCCAGGAATTCCACGGTCTCCTGAGTGTGATCTGGATCACCGGGTGTTTCGATCAAGTTCTGACCTTCCGTCGCACCGATTGATCGAGAGATTGTCGCTCTACTTGCCATTTTGTCTCATCCATGAGAAAAGCCTGCCTGTAGGATCACTACAAGCAGGCCCATCTCGATACCGATTGCTCGGCTCTTCAGATACCGGCTGTCAACAAATCTTCTTTTTTGTCACCTGAGCTTCTACTTCCTGGATGTCACCATCTTGGATCGAGATGGAGAAACAGACCATCCCAAAGAATCCCCGTTTGAGAACGTCGTTGAGCGTCTCGTTGGCGGTTCTCAGAAGCAAAGCTCTCTTACTCTTGTTGTTCTCAGTTTCCATACTCACATGATTTACTAAATATAGTTAATCTGTCATTCAAAAAAAACTTATCGCACTCCTGCAAACGCTTTACTCATGACGTTACCAAACCGCATGCCCTGTTGCCCCCACTCTTCCGCTGTTCGATTCTTGACTAAACCAAGGCGATGCATTTTCAACCCCATACTTGTCTTCGAAGTATTACAGAAATACTTGCAAAGCGCAGATCCAAGCCTCGTGCAGAAATCGGTGTACGAAGTGATCGAATACCTGCGACTGACACCCTCAGCTTCAAACCAATAGTCTCGACTACCGATGTAAACGAACGGTCGAGTAGGTCGGTAGCAATACAAGAACCTATATTGCACGAGGTAGTCCGGCATCAGGAGGTTTTCGGAAAAGGCGTTGGCCTGAAACTCCAAAAAGTTGTTCTGACCCTGCATGATCATTGGTTGAGTGCATCTGAAGGTCTCCCTCTCACCCGGGTGCAGGACGCTGTGACCGAACTCGTGTCCCATTGTAAAGATGAATTGCGGATGACGGTTCGGCGGGGCAATCGAGCGGTCAACCAAAACGACCTTGTCCTCCATTATCACTTTACCCAACACCTTCACATTGTCGACAAAACCCAGGTCCATGTCGGTGATCAGGTCATATTCATACTTTGGATAAAGCACCGTCTCGTAGATTTCACGGAGGTTTAGTATCGCCTGTTCGGGCTTCGTCCATCCCATTGCATCAATGTGCTCCTTCACCAATGCCTTCGTAAACACTTTGATATCCTCCCTCGAAACACATCGGCTGGGCATTGATGCTTGCTTGGCCATTATCCCTCAGACTTCTTCTGTACTCGGTGGAGACCGACCGCCTCTCGGTATTTCTCCTCAAGGCTCTTGTCGAACCGCCGAACCTTCGTTGCCCGAGCCAACACCATTAGCTTCTCAATATCCAGTTTAAGGACATCGGCGATCAGGCAGAGGAGATCCGGGCTGGGAATCTCGTCGTACTGTTCGATTCTCGTGATGTACGCCGGTGAAAGTTTTTTCCCAAGTGCAGGCTCCAGTTTTCCTGTGAACTGTTTGACCGTCCAGCCTCTATTGACCCTTTCGGCCTTGACGATCTTTCCAAATGTCTCCTGTCTCATCGGCTCCTCCGTTTCGAATCACCAAGCTCCTATATCATCCGGAATGAAATTAAGTAAAATAACTAAATCAAGTCAATAGTTTTCTTGTTTATTTTTATGTTTCCGTAAACCAATACTAATTAGCCGCTTACGGCTTGAACTCCTGTGACTTTGTGAAAAAGTTGGTGGTGGTTTATGATTTTGGGACAACTCAGACGGTCCAATTGGCAGCCCACGAGGATAAGAGAGTTATCGCCGATCTCCAATAGGAGAGCTACACGTCAAACACTTTCAGCACTTCGTCGCCGTAATGGTTGATGACTTTCACGGCGATTTTGCCGGTCTGCGGCGGATCGAAGGGGCGGCTTTGCGTGCTGTACAGCGACTGCCAGGCGTCTTCGTCAATCTCAGCTTTCAAGGCACGTTTCAGTTTCTGGTATGGTTCGTCACCACCGGTGAAATAGGCATGGCGGACAAAGAAGCTCTCGCCGTTGTAGTCGGTGTCGATAAACCAGCAGGCGATATCGTCGGTGGTCGAGTTGCGAATCTGTCCGGTGGTCGGGTCGTAAACATCCACACCCTTGATCTCGATCTGGACTTTGCCGTCCGCACCCGGCTTGATCTTGCCACTCTTGGGGTCCACCGGCTGAACGTCCGGTTCACCGAATACCATGAACAGATTGCCCGCTCCCGTCTTCTTGAGCAGTTCGTCTCCCATTGCCAGATCGGGGTTCATGCGCGCAGGCAGGACTGTGAGTTTTCCGTACCGTTTGGTCTCCTCGGCCACGTGTGGATCAAAAGCAAAGCCGCACACGATCAGAATATCGTATCCCACACCCTGCACAGCTTCTTTCGCAGCTTCCTTGACCTGCATCGGTCCCACCGTGCCATGCTCCGGGCCGATTGAAACCGCAACCCGCATAACCTTGCCGTCCGAGTCCGTGTACTCGCCCGTTGAGTGAATCCAGGTCCCGGCATAGGTATCGAGATAGTCAAACTTCATCCGTTCATTCTTGATCGTATTCTGGACTCCGGCCTTCTTCAGATTCTCGATGATGATACTGGCGAAGTCCTGATGCTTGCGCGCCTCCTGCTCCGTCACCGTGCCGTCCATGTCGTCATCGGCGGTTGACAACACGCGATGCGGCGACAGGCTCTCGACCGTGAACTGACCGGCCACCCGCACTCTCTTGTTGTCCTCGTATGGCTGGTCGTAAAGCGTTTCGCTGTCGGCGTGGCGCGCGATAGCTTTGTCGATCTCTTCGCGCGTCATTCCCTCTTTGATATCCGTGTTGTTGGCGATTGACTTCAGAGTCACGTGCGGCACTCGCTTGTACACAAACCCTCTCTTGATGTCACTCTCGGTTTTGTACTCAGGCGGCATCTGGCCGGTCAACTCCGCTTCTTTCTTGATCCCTTCGGGCGTGTCGGCCAAAAGATAATAGGGATACTTGGCCGCCATCAAACGTGTGCGCGCCAATGCCAAAGCGACTCGGCTGGTGTCGCAGGTGATCCAGCGCCTTCCCCACTGTTCGGCGACAAAGGCGGTGGTGCCACTGCCGCAGGTCGGATCAAGCACGAGGTCGCCAGGGTCACTGGTCATAAGAAGGCAGCGCGCGACGATGCCAGGGTTAGTCTCAACCACATAGCGTTTATCCGCAGCATCAAAGCCCCACCGAACGTCAATCCAGTTGTTATTGCGAGGAACGACGGGGAAGTCATCAAAATAACGGATGTACGATATGGACTTGTCTCGCTTCATAAGCCTGGCTGCTGCACCGAGGCGAAACATACCTTCCTGGGTCGTCTTCCAGTGCTGACCAGATGGTATATGGAATGTTACCCCGTCGTAATCAAAATCGAACCCACCGGATGGCGTAGCACCTTGACTGGTTGTTGCACTTGGTCGAAAACGTCTCCAGTTTGGCGGAATGAGTCTTGGGTCTTCAATCTCCTGCCTGGTTAGGGTTCGATGCGATAGACCATCAGGGCTCTCAAGAGTCCGGTATTCCCTTGCGAAATGAGAACCACTTGTCTTCTCAATGAACAACTGCCGGTACTTGTGAACTTCTCGTGATTTGGCGTACCATATCAAATAGTCACCGACAGAGGCGAGCGAAGTCGTATCGCCAAACCCGCTGGTTTTCGCAACGAATATCAGAGCCACAAAATTCTCTGCCCCAAATACCTCATCCATAACGGACCGCACCAAATGCACGTTCTCATCACCGATCTGCACGAAGATGCTACCCGTCTCGGTCAGAAGTTCACGAGAGACTACCAGTCGGTCGCGCAGATAAGCGAGGTAGGAATGGATGCCGAGTTTCCAGGTATCTCTGTAGGCATGAACCTGCTCCGGTTGGCGCGTGGTGTCCGCTGCTTTGCCATCTTTCACGTCGCGCTTGCGCGTCGATACCTGCCAGTTGGAGCCAAACTTGATGCCATAAGGCGGGTCGATGTAGATGGTCTGGACCTTCCCCTTCAGTCCCTCTTTCTCAGCCAGGCTGGTCATGACAAGCAGTGAGTCACCGAGGATCATGCGGTTTGACCAGTTGAAACCATGATTGTAGAAATCGACCTTCCTGTCAAAGGCGTCGATACCGTTGAAGTCACCCCAGAAGCCGAGTTGGTCGTCATCGTTTGTACCGCTACGCGACTTGATATCTTCCATGATCGCTTGCGGGTGAATTTTCTCCTGAATATACACCGGCACGGCAGGCACGGCCAAGTCCTCACGGTCCTGCTCGTCCTTGCCTTTCCAGACAAGCTGCGGGTCCAGCGATGAGTCGCGCGGATAGAGAACGGTCTCAGGGGCTTTCTCGTCTTCGGCTACGAAGTCGCGCAACTCTTCGGTCGGTATATTCGTCCGCTTGTCCTTGTGACGGATGGACTCGATCTTCTTCTTAGTGGTCTTCTTCTTGGCCACTATGAAACCTCCTGGGCCTTCCTTGGAGCCGGAAAGAGTGATTCGAGTCGCGCCTTGATCAGCTTCTCGCGCTCCTCTACGAACTCTGGGAATCTCTCAAAACTGTAGAGCGACTCGTCTACCGGTATGAGATGGCGTCTCTTGAATGAGACATCTCTTGACTTAATCCAGGTAGCAAAGTCCTTGTCTTTTTTGGCGATGTTTTCGGTGTCTATCAAGAGTTGTAGGTTGCCTATTTTGTCCCTCAATTCAAGGTAGCCTTTGTGTGCAGCATTATCAATGCCTTTGGCTGTCATCTGCTTTGTAGTAAACCATGACTTGGGAAAGATGTGATCCTTGTGAAAAGTCATCGAGCCCCAACTTGTATTATCGTACAGAAGTGACAATGCCAGAAATGACGTGCGGAGTCCGTATTTGATAGACAGGAACCGTGCCAGGGATTCTTCATCAAACCGGGAGTTACGACCTGACTTGGAGATCACTGCGCTGATATCTTCGAAGGGGAAGTCGTTCTTGCCGTCGTGTTTTCCAAGAACCTCACGGAGATCCCTAAGGAGATTATCAGAAGTGCCGCCGAACACACCGTTGAGCAGCGACATCAGGAGGTACTGCTGTATCCTTGACCGATTCTGCACATCCGTAGCTGCTGATTCCATCAAGCTGACATTCGGACGACCATAGAAATAGTAAGCGATTGGTATAAGAGCATTGGCACTGGTTAGGGTGCTCTCGTACACTCCGAAAGTGTTGATCAGTCTCACCGCACGTTCTATAGCCGACTTAATGCCATCCCAATTGTCGCGGATGAGCGACAGGTTCTTTGGCGTGAAGTTGTCAACTTTGTACTGCACCGGCAGGTCGCTCAGGACCAGGCAGGTCTTCATTATGAAGTCCTTGTCGAAGTCGTTCTTCTTGTCCAGACCCTTGTTTAGGCGGTCGACGAATCCATGTATCTCTTCACGAGCGTTTACGCCTCCCCAGTTGAATGTTACCATTGAGAGCAAGAGGTCGGACTTGCTCAGCTTGATTCCGCCCTCGTTGGCACGAACAAATATGTCAAGCACCCGGTCGTAATCCTGGTCCGATTCGGTATAGAAAGATATGGCATCGTCTTTCCATACCGCCCTGTAGAGGCGCTCCAGACAGCGCTCGAATACAGACATTTGACCCTTGGTGGTGTCATCAGAGAGACTGTCTCGCAACTCATTCCTAAACTCATAGAATCTGTCTTCGCTGTCAAAATCGAGGATGCGGCCGACTTTGAACCAATGATGGTCCGCACCATTGTCTGGAGGGTTCTCAAAAAACTTGAACCCGTAGTGAAGGCCGGTTTCCGCGTCCTCCTCGCTTGCTCGTGGGTCCTTGATTAAGTCTAGGTACAAACTCTGCTTCATCCAGGCGTCAGGACTGTCCTTTCGCTTGTGCTTCTTCTTGACAGTATAGGTCCCCTTCAGACCTATCAAGAGTGAGGTGAGGCGCTGCTGTCCATCCAGGACCAACGTGAGTTGTGGTATACCATCGGTGGGAACCTGTTCGTTGTGAGTCCCATTCTGTTTGAAGTTCTGTATGAATCTGTAGATATCCCAATTGTCGCGGTTAGCGTCCTGAAGTTCCCAAAACAAGAAGGAACTAATAGGATAGCCGCGCATTATTGAGTCGAACAGCTTCATGATCCGGTCGGGACTCCAGACAAACTCACGTTGAATAGCAGGAAGGAAATACTGTGTATTCAATCTGTTCTGAACCACTGTAGCGATTTTGTCCGATGTGTATGGCATGAAATCTCCCCTATCTTTAGGCTTTCCCCGAAATGGACTCTCGGATACTGTTCTGCGCATTCCACGGGTCGGTTATTTCCAGAAATGCCCAGCGTCCGAAGCTACCCTGGTTATTCACGGCTGGTATCCAAAGCGTCTTGGCTGTCGAGACTTTGGCGATCTTCTCTTTTCTCTTTTCCCCAGTGACCTCGACAATCAGGTTGAGCAAGTTCTCATCTCCGTTGCCGTCGTCCACTCGAATCAGGAAATCAGGCACGTACTGCTTTTCTTCGCCGTTTAGGGTGTAGGGAATCGTGAAGCCAAGATTGTGGTTCTTGACGTAGGTCCTGACCTCTTTCATATCTTCCAGAGTCTGCGCCAATTTCTGTTCCCAGGACTCAGTATCCGCCACAACATGGGAGACATGGCATTTGTCCGGGTCGGCACGGTACACGGGCCGCGTGGTGTCGAAGTCCACGTGCTTCGTAGAGCCGACAGTGTCGTAGGGTCTCATAATCGGTTTGAGAGGGGCCTCACCATCTGGCGAGGCCGCTATAGCCCGGTAGATTCGGTCGGCGGCGTCATGGGCGAATTCAATCAGCAGAAGAAGTTGAATGAAGGTGTTATCTTTGCAAGTGACGCACTCGGCCATCCAGTCTTTGACAATGGATAGCATCTGCGGGAACAGCCAGGACTGTACTTCACCGTCGAATTGATGTTCATTCGAGCGATCCTCTCTCTTTTCGCCGTCCTGCCGGAAGTATTTTTCGAGTGTGAGTTTCGCCAAGAGAAAGGCCACTTCGTTCTCACGCCTTTTCTTGAGATCGTCCAGGTGGTGGACACTGCTCTCTCCAACGATAGGTGCATTCTCGGTCTTTGTCGGAATCGCCTGGGTGGAAAGCTCCAGTCGGGATTCGTCCGTGAATGTGGCTGTGAGCCGCTCGCTCGGTAGCTCGTATCGATAGCCGAGAACGCGGGGGAATGTGATCTCACAGGCGGCGCGATCTTCAAGCGCCCTGACTCTCGTCGGAATCGCACCCGGCGTCACTTCCTTAGTAGAACCGGAACAGGGAATGAACGAGAACGGGACACCGTAGACCTCGGCATACTCCGGCTCGAAGTGACCTTGCTCGTTGGCAGCGTAGCTCATTCGTCGGAGTGCCCTGCCGACTACCTGCTCGCACAGAAGCTGGGTGCCGAACGCTCTGATCCCGAGAACGTGCGTCACAGTGTTGGCGTCCCAGCCCTCCGTGAGCATGGAGACGCTTACTACGCATTTGACATTCTCGCCCAACTTCCCTGGCTTGCCAACAGTGTTCATTACTTCGCGGAGGAGGTCTTCGTCGGTCAGCTTCTCAGTACCGCGACCGGGGAAACGTGCCCGGTACTCCGCTTTGAACTCTTCAATCTCACGAGCCGCAATCTCTTTGAATCCCTTGCTCATCGAATCCCCGGATTCGAGTTCTGTGCTATCCACCAGGATACTGTTGGGACGAGGGTTCCAGTTCCCGTTCAACTCGTTGGAGAATATCGGAAGCTGCCCCGGCACCACTACCGATTCTGTGTCCGAAAGCTGCTTTTCCCATCCGGCCACATAGTCGATGACGAGCTTTGAGACGTTTGTATTATTGCAGACGACGATGAACACCGGAGGAGTCTGACCTTTTGTCTGGGCGTCTTCGTTCTTTTCCCAGAGGCGGTAGTATTTCTCATAGTTGCTATATAGGCTGTGCAGTGCGCCCTGCAACTCAGCGGGGAGATTCGGAGGGCCGGTCAGCGCTTGAGTCTTTCGGCCTTTCTTGGGCAGGTCATCGCGTATGCGTATCCAAAGGTCGCGGTAGGTCGGTTGATCTCCGGAGACAGAATCGTCGGCGACCGGGACTCGTGGCACCTTGACAATGCCGCATTCGATAGCATCTATGAGAGAGAAATCCGACACCACCCACGGGAATAAAGTACCTTCTGAGTAGCCCGATCCTCTTAAGAAGAAGGGTGTTGCGGACAAGTCATAGATGGTCTTGACACCGATCTTCTTCTTGACCGCCTCAAGACCGGAGATCCAGATGCGGGCTTCCTCTTCTCGCTTCTCAGCTTCCTTGCGATCATCTCCTGTGAGCTTCACATCGTCACCGTCCGGCTTGCGCCGGTAGCAGTGGTGAGCCTCATCGTTTAGCACCACGATGTTCTTCTTGTTGCCGAGTTCCCGGCAGACTCGACGGACCATCTGGTCAGGCGTCTCGGTGAACGCGCTCGCATTGCCCTTGTTGAGAAGCGCCTTAGTGAGCTTCGTAGCTTTGGTTTTCTCTCGCTGCTTGAAGGCGTGGAAATTGGTGATGACGATCTTCGCTTGTGAGAGCTTCTCCAACAGGTGGCTCGGAAGCACATCGCGCTGACGATAGTAGTTGTTTGGGTCGTTCGGCAGAAGCACTCGCAGCCGATCCCGGATGGTGATGCCGGGGGTCACCAACAGAAAAGTGTCGGAGAATCGTGCGTCTTGAGGATTGGCCTGCTTGTTCAGGGTGTGCCATGCAATCATCATCGCCATGACAACGGTTTTCCCCGACCCGGTAGCCATCTTGAACGCCATGCGAGGGAGACCGGGATTGGACATATTGTTGGCTTCAATGAGTTGATTCTCAATCCAGGCGTCGCCGTACTTGTGCGCGACTTCCGTGATGTAGATTAGCGTTTCGAGGGCTTCATTCTGGCAGAAGAAGAGCTTTTTCTCACGGTCGGGATCGGTCCAGTATTGCAGGAGTTTGCCGGTAGTGGATGTGACACCAAGATAACCGCCTTGCCTCCACTGATAGACGCGCTGTCGGATTCGGTTGACGTGCTTATTCTCTTCGATGCGATCTTGCGTCCACTCAGTATCGAACTGGAGCTGTTTGCCCTTTTTCTTTGGTCGGGCAATCGGCACGAAGTACGAACTGATCCGCCGACCTTCGACAATGTCGTTGGTGATACCCTCATCGGTGAATTTGAAATGCCGCGTCGGTTCGACATAAGGGGAGTTAAGGATGGGGTTTTCAATTACAACTTGGCGCAAGGTAGCCTCTCACTTGCAAACATCCCTTTGGCAGCGGCAAACCAGCCATCCGCTCTGTCTCGGCATAAGTGACGCGATCAATATAGCAGCAGCCCACACACAGAGTCAAGGTAAACTGCCTAACTGTCGCTTCAAAAGGAGTCATGTGGGATGATCCGACAGTCCTGAACCGGTTACCAACCGCGTTGCCTCATTGCAGGATGTTACCGAAGGCATTTTGGTGGTCAGATACGTTGCCTCACATTAGAGGTTACTATGACCATTCTGAAGATAGCCTTCAGTTGTCTGTCAATTTGTCGTTTGAGAAGGAAGGGGTCAAGTGATCGGTGCGTTTTTTTCAGATTGTCTTTTTCTCCTTTGGAGATGTGGCCTGATTCCATCAGTCTTTGGAATGGTGTTTTGGGCGTACCGTACTTTTTGTAGTATCTGCTGTTGATCCGTGTCTTTTGAAGGAGTTTGAGCGTTGGGCAGAAGTGGTTTTGCAGGAGGCTCCATTGTTCGGTGTAGAGGTTATTGATGAGTTCGACCAGTTTGGGGTTGTTGAGTCGGTCGTATCCGAGTAATTGTCTGACGAAGGACCAATTTTTCTGTTCGACATGGGCGTTGTCGTTCTTCTTGTATGGTCGCGACCGAGTGAACTTGATTCGTGGTTTGTGGTCGGTGAAGTATCTGAGCAGATGGTGGTTGAGGAACTCACCGCCGTTGTCGCAATCGAAGCCTTTTAGTTCAAATGGTAGGTTGCTCTGGATGTTTTTGATTTGTTCGATGACGCCTGAGGCTCCGTTGTTCCGGGTAGCTCTGGCTTCGGTCCAACCGGTGTGGATATCGGTCAGGGTGAGACTCCAGATGAAATCGCCGGCCAGGGAGTTACCACAGTGAGCAACGGTGTCAGCCTCCATGAAACCGGGCTGTGATATATCCCAATTGTGAGTGCGGATGGGGATCTGGTTTCTAAGCAGGCTTCCCGGTTTGGTGGCACACCAACCTCTGGGGCGAATCTTGGTTCGTGTCTTAGCCAGCAGTCGGTCAATAGTGGCGGCACTGACTGATAAGAGTTGTCTTGTCGTTTTGTTCGACAGTTTTCCATAGGTGCGTTCGTAAAACGGCAGCCAGAGTGGTATTGCCGCCACCAGCTTTTTTGAGCACATCTGATCAGTGGCTAGCCAGATTCGTTTGAGAGCTCTCAGAAACTCAGGTGAGTGGTAGAGAGCTTTTCGGCCCGGTCGTTTTGTCGGACCCCTTTTGCGTTGATTCAGAAGCCGAATAGCGTGTTTGCGATGATACTCACAGACAGCACAGAACTCCCTGAGGATAATCCCCTTTTCTCTTTTCGAGGCCGTCATATAGCGTGGTAGTATCGCGTCCAGGTAATCTTGCTTGGAATCTCCACCCACAATTGCGTCTCCTTTCGGTAACATCAATTATGAGTCAACGTATCATTCGACCCTGACAATTCCCGGCACTTCGGTAACATTAATTGTGAGGCAATTCGCTGCGGGGTTAGCGTAAATTCTTCTGTGTAAATTGTTGGATTTTTGACAAAGAAATAGGGCATATCCACTTAACAGCTTTCCAAGGAGGATATGCCCATGCGAGAAATGGATTTCTCAGAGAAGAACCTACGAAATCGTTGGTTGGGTGTCAACAGTGTTTACTACCCGCTTCACGATGAGGTTAAGCGTTTTGTCAAACGTCGTTTGGAACGAGCGATGGATGCTGAGGTGACGGCTCGTGTCGGTTGCCGTCGTTATGAACGGAGTGATGGTCGCTGTGGTTATCGCAACGGTGTTTACGCTCGTAACCTGTTGACGACTTACGGCTGGATCGATGGTTTGAAGGTCCCTCGATTGCGAGAGGGTAGTTATGATTCACAGGTGTTCGAACGTTATCGACGTCGCCAGCGGGCCGTGGATCGAGTTCTTTTGGAGGCGTTTTTGTTAGGTCATGCTACCCGCAAGGTGCGCCGTTTGATCAAGAGTTTGTTTGGCGCCGAAATCAGTCCGCAAGCGGTTTCGAATGTTGTTCATGAGCTTGACGAGGAGGTTTCGGCCTTTCATCTCAGGCGTTTCGAGCGCGATTACCAGGTGGTGTACCTGGACGGTTTATGGGTGACTTTGCGTAGTCCGGTCAAGATGAAGAAGGTATTGCTGGTGGCTCTGGGTATGAAACCTGATGGGAGTAAGGAACTTTTAGGCTTTCATCTGGCGACCAACGAGTCTGAGGCTTGCTGGTATGGTTTTATCTCGGACTTGAAGCATCGTGGCTTGGCCGGGATGGAAGTAATCGTATCCGATGGCGCAGCTGGGTTGGTCAAGTCGATTCGCGCCTTGTATCCCCGTGCCGACCATCAACTCTGTACCTACCACAAGGCTGTGGACCTGGCTGATCATCTGCTTGAGAAGCGGCACCGAAGGCAAATCATCGGCGATGCCAACTATGTCTTCGCAGCTGCTCATGAAACCGAGGCGCGCAAGCGGCTTCACCTCTTCAAGGCCAAGTGGCGTGATAAAGAACCAAAGGCGGTTCGCAACTTCTTTCGAGGTATCGACGCCTGCTTTGTCTACTTGGGCTATCCGGAACCGTTGCGGACGTCCTTGAAGACCAACAACCCGATTGAGCGATACATCGAGGAGATCCGACGACGAACCATTCCGATGCGATCGTTCAACAACGCTGGCAGCGCCGAGAGAATTATATACGGAGTAATAACTTATGTTCTGAACAACCCAATGGATATGCCAAATACAGAATTTACACAATACGCTTGACAGAATGCCTGCGGGCCGGTTCATATAATGCTCTTGACACGATATTCCGGAAGGTTATATTGGGCGAATAACGGTGGAACTGCGAGAATCTCGAAAAGGATGATTCGAGTGCGGAAGACTTTACACTCTGATCACCCTGTAACCACCGCGACTCTTCTTCGACTATGTAGTTCCTGATATAGAGGGTATAGGTTTGAACGTGTATGCAGACTCACGAGAGGTTTTCTGTTTATGAGACAACTCACTAATGCATGCTTCAGGGCTGTCCAAGTATTAGCATTAATTCTGCTAATCAGTTCAAAGGGCATTGCCATAGACCTAATAGTCTCTGGTACAGTTCAAATTGACACCGCTGTGACTTACGACAACATCGTTGTGAACAACGATGGCACTCTTATTGCCAACGGCGAAATTACATCATTAGGGAAAATGCATATTATTTCAGGGGGGGTCGTCAGTCATTCTAGTTATCCTACTAATAGTGGTTCAGGTCTTCAAATCAACGTGACCGATTCCTTAATTGTTGACGGAGACATATACGTGTCAGGTTATGGTCTTCGAGGGGCTAATGGTTCGGGCAGTGCGCATGGTTCTCGCGGTGAGGCGTATGACGCTACTGGAACCTCTGTAGTAGCCGGTAGCACTGGTGATGCTGGTGGCAGTTATGGTGGCATAGCTCAGGGTGGCAGTAATGCGTCGTATGGTGTTATCGAGAATCCCTCTCATTTTGGTAGTGGCGGATCAGGATGTAGAAACGGCGGTAACGGTGGTGGGCTGGCCACAATTTCGGCAGGGACAATGGTTTTGGTTGGTACTATCCAGGCCGATGGCACTACTCAGGGCGATGCCTGTGCCGGTGGTGGAGGAGCCGGTGGTGGCAGTGGTGGCGGAGTTCGCATTGCTTGTGGTACACTGACCGGACCGGGGAGTATTTATGCTCGAGGTGGAAATGGCCGGAACCAGTATCCAACAGCTGGTGGCGGTGGTCGAGTGGCCGTGTACTACTCAGACATCTCCGGGTTTGACCAGACACATATCTATGTTCGTGGTGGTGCAACTCGACCGGGATCAGCGGGAACCATCTACTTCAAGGACAGTACCGAAACTTATGGTGAAGTCGTAATTAATAATGGGGGCTATAATGCCTCGCCGACTACTTCATTCAAGACAGGTCTGACATCATTTAAGAAGCTTACAGTCAGGGAATGGGGTGAGTTCAGTTTAGTAAGTTCAGATGTTCCGTCATTTACAGTGGAGGATCCGGTACTTATTGCCAGCAGTGGTAGATTAACGTTGAGTTCAGGTGTGATGATGGATGTTACTAATCCCACTGGTTTTGATGTCGAGGTACAAAGTTCAGGGTATTTGATTCTCAACAATGGTTCGGTGCTCAATGCCAACTCATTGCGAATTGCCGGTGGTTATGTAAATGACTATATCGGCCTTAGCTATCCAGTAGCTTCAGATTTTGAATTGTCTGGAGGTGCTCTAACGGTTATTGGAAACAGTACTTTCAGTATAGCGTCTTTTGACACAACCAACTTTAAGTCTGGCTCCGTTAGTATCAGATTGGGAAGTCGTATGGATGTGGCAGCCAATCGGCTTACCGTTGGTAATGGTGTGTACATTTACAAGGACGGACAGTTTGGTGCGAGTGACACCGTGAATACGATAGAAGTCCTTAGTGGAGGTCAGCTACGTCATCACAGCTATCCAACCAACAATGGACCTGGCCTACGCGTGAACGTAACTGATTCACTCATAATAGACGGCACTATATATCTGACTGGTTATGGTCTTCGAGGGGCTAATGGTTCGGGCAGTGCGCATGGTTCTCGCGGTGAGGCGTATGACGCTACTGGAACCTCTGTAGTAGCCGGTAGCACTGGTGATGCTGGTGGCAGTTATGGTGGCA
>JAOUBJ010000029.1 GCA_029860345.1 Candidatus Zixiibacteriota bacterium
AGACTAATTGATTCTTTTCGAGATGAACAAAGCTGTGAAAGAATAATCTTTACTCAGGTCAAGGAACTCAACCAGAAACTAAAACCAAACCCCAATTCTCAATTTACACAATAATCCTTGCACTACCGAGGCCTAATGGGCGACACAGAGAAGGGGCAGAAGCTGTGAACTTCTGCCCTGGATCGAATTTTCTCAATTCAAGCGAGTTGTGTATGGATCACTTCAGTAAAACCAGTTTCTTTGTCTCGGCGAAATCTCCAGCCACCATGCGATAGAAATAAACACCCGAAGATACAGGCCTACCCGACTCATCGCACCCATCCCAGGTTACGAGTTTGTGACCGACTGACAGTCGTTCGTCTACAATTCGTTTGACCCGATTTCCTAATACGTTGTAGACATCCATCGAAACGTGGGAGGCCCGAGGCAGCGCAAACTGAATACGCGTTTCCATGTTAAACGGGTTGGGGTAGTTTTGGGAGAGGGAGAAAGTCACCGGAAGTACATCAGAGAATACTTCGAGTACATCCGTTTCGATGTCTCGTGTATATGGATCACTGCATCCACACGGGCTGCAAGCGACAAGAGTATACACGTAATCCGCCTTTTCAGTGTGAGTGATGATTTTACTTGTGTCAGCGCCCTGGTGTAATACGGCACCTCTGTCCTCAAGGCGGTACAAGGTGGCGTGATCAATCGGTGCCCACGACAGAGTACATGGGACATTCAACTGAATCGGTTCGTCGCTAAAGTAGATTGAATCTGGCCTCGACGGCACAGGCTGAATTGTCACCTCCTCCTTGCCACTAGGGCTGCTCCAGCCGCACGGGTTACCTGCCTTTACATAGAATTCATACTGTTCGTACATATTGGCATGATGCAATGCATCCCAAGTCCGGTCTGAACCTTCGTAAACTTGTGTTCCGTTCTCATAGAGTCGGTATTCGGTCGCTCCCGACACCGACTCCCAACTGATTTCAAAGACAGTGTCAGAGCACGGCGTGGTCGTTGAAGCTGACGGTGTGCCTGGTGCCGGAGGAGCCGTCATCCCAGTCCCAATGTCGGACGGTGAACAACTCGACTGGCCACAACTGTTATATGCCTTTACGCAATACGAGTGCGTGCCTGTGACGTTGTCAGGATAACAGGTCTGATTGGCTCCGGTTGAGCCGATTTGAGAACCATCCCGATATACTCGATAGCCATCCTCGCCGGGCACATTGTCCCAGCAGACTTCAATGAGGTTACACCTGTCATCTTTAGCATCACACCAATCCGGTCGCGGTGGTGCTGTCAAGCCGGTCCCATTGTCGGAAGGTGAACAACTCGACTGACCACAACTGTTATATGCCTTTACGCAATACGAGTGCGTGCCTGTAACGTTGTCAGGATAACAGGTCTGATTGGCTCCGGTTGAGCCGATCTGAGAGCCATCCCGATATACTCGATAGCCATCCTCGCCGGGCACATTGTCCCAGCAGACTTCAATGAGGTTACACCTGTCATCCGTAGCATCACACCAATCCGGTCGCGGTGGCTCTTGTCCTTCAATTTGGAATTGAACATCGGGCCGATTGAAATCTAAGGGCAGATACTGATTGAAGATCGTGAAGTCCTTAGTAAATGGGTCCAGGCAAATATCCGGAAGAACAAATATCTCAAGACAGCCATACGGTGTTAGCTCAACCCCCCAGTTCAAACGAAAGTCAGATCTATAACTGTTTGCGACTCCGACCGTCGTGTTACAGCTCGATAGGCTGACAGGGAATTGCCTCTGCTGACCATCACTTGAGATGCAATATGAGTTGTTGGCGCAGACTGAATTACCTGATAAGTTGCCTGTGACGTCACCACCGACATTCACTCCAACGCACAGATCGGCAATACCGGGGAACCCAACACAAACGATATCAATGTCTGACGGATAGAGTGGATCACTACAGGAGAGACTGTTGTTCAATAGAAACGGTGTGAAACCGCAGTCTCTAAAGAAACCCAAGTCAACACTCGGTACTAATGGGATATTTCCCGAATCGTTGATATCAGGGAGTGGCCATGGCAAGTCCACAACAACTTTCCACATGGCACCAAATTCAAGTCCCCCTTCTATGTGAAGATTGCCGCCGTCTTGATCACCAACCCACTTGAGCCACGTAGACAGTTGTTGCCCCGGTTGAACTTCGCCATCATCGTAACGAAGCTGTACGTCACCCGGCAGATCGGCGACTATTTTACCCAAGCTGGCTTTAAAGAAGAGCCTTATTTGGATGGGGGACCCCGGTGGAAACCACTTGGTGTCCAAGTCCAAGCTGTTAAGAATATCTAGTTCATCTGGAGTCAGAGAGTCTGATTTCGAAAACCGGTTGCCAATGCTTTGCTCTTTCCACACCCTCTTCGTTGACAAATCCCGGTACAGTATCGTGCTATCGGGTAAAACAACTTTAAGGATTTGATTATCGGTACCTGGGTTAATAATCTCCGCTGATAAGAAGATACCTCTTTCCGCATGAAAAGAAATAGGCTTTGTCTGCGTCACCATACCGCTTTCAGAGGCCGCCAAGGTCACAGTAAACGATAGCGATACTAACATCACAATCACTACTTTAGCATAGCTTCTCATACATATCCTCCAATTCCAGCAATCTGTGGAACAAATGGTCCCACGGTTGACATCCTTACTTCCTTTTGGCCACTAACAGCTATCGAACGCCTTCCCTGTAGAAAAACAGGGAACAGCGTCAAGAACCCTGTTGCACCGCCCTAGCGGTGTATCTGAGTTCTCCTTCACCGGACTTGTTAATCCCCGCGATGCAGTTTTCCCTTTCTCTGAATTGTCTCCTATCCCGAGGGGTTGTGTCGGTAATCCCCAGGATGCACAACTACCTTGCGGCTATACATGACTATCAAACACCTGCGACCACTGGCTCCTGTTTTCGAAGCCAAGATCGTTCCACCCAAGTTGTAAGAATCTCTGAAGTCTTGGAACCCATGATAAGTGAACGGGCGGTCTGGGTCAAGTGATAATTGAGTCTTCAGGCTTTGTTCTACCACCTCTTGTCTTCGGGTCGATTTCAGATTATAATATGCGCCTGCCACAAGGGCAGGAACTTGTATACGATTATTGTAGGAGACAAGATATGGACCCGTTCGGCGCCCAGGCAACTCTCGAAACCAAGGGTGGCAAATACAGGATCTACCGGCTTGATGCATTAGCGCAACTCGGTTCGGCGGAGCAGATGCCGTATTCAATCAAGGTGCTTCTCGAAGCGGTGCTGCGTAACGTCGACGGCCGCACCGTTACCGAAGATGATGTCAAGAGGCTGGCGGCCTACGATGCCAGAAACGTCGGCTCGGTGGAGTTGCCGTTCAAACCGGCGCGCGTGCTCTTACAGGACTTTACCGGCGTACCCGCCGTGGTCGATCTGGCCGCTTTGCGCTCGGCTATGAAAAGAATGGGCGGCGATCCCAAAAAGATCAACCCGCAGGTGCCGGTTGACTTGGTGATCGATCATTCCGTGCAGGTGGATGCGTATGCCTCCGACGATGCGCTCGAATACAACATGCAAAGAGAATTTGAACGCAACAAAGAGCGGTACGAGTTTCTCCACTGGGGACGTAAAGCGTTCGACAACTTTCGCGTAGTGCCGCCGGCCACGGGGATTTGTCATCAGGTCAATCTTGAGTATCTGTCCACCTGTGTAATCGGGCGCGATGGTGTCGCATTCCCCGACAGTCTGGTCGGGACCGATAGTCACACCGTGATGATCAACGGTCTCGGCGTGGCCGGATGGGGTGTCGGCGGGATCGAAGCCGAGGCGGCCATGCTGGGCCAGCCGATCTACATGCTCACGCCGGAAGTGATCGGATTCAAGCTGAGCGGAAAACTGACAGAGGGTGTGACCGGCACCGACCTGGTGTTGACGGTTACACAGATGCTACGGGCCAAAGGTGTCGTCGGTAAGTTTGTGGAGTTCTTTGGTGAGGCACTTGATGACCTGCCGCTGCCGACCAAGGCGATGATTGCCAATATGGCCCCGGAGTATGGCGCCACGATGGGGTTTTTCCCCGTTGACAAGACAACCCTGGATTACTTGCACATGACCGGTCGATCCGATGCCGAGATCGACCTGGTGGAATGCTACACCAAAGAGCAGGCCCTTTTCAGAGCAGCCGGTTCCCCGGCGCCACAGTTTACCGACACACTCGAACTGGATATCTCAACGGTCGAGTCTTCGCTGGCCGGTCCCAAGCGACCGCAGGACAGAATATCGCTGGCCGACATGAAACAGCAGTTTGAAGCCGATCTGGCCCGTCCAGTGACCGAGCGCGGTTTCGCGGTGAAACAGTCTGATCGTGGTCGCTCGATCGATGTAACGGTAAACGGCAATTCCGCAACCATGCAGCAGGGTTCGGTGGTGATAGCTGCCATCACTTCGTGCACCAACACCTCGGACCCGATGGTGCTGATTGCGGCCGGCTTACTTGCCAAGAACGCGGTCGCTAAAGGCCTGACTGTTAGGCCCTATGTCAAAACATCGCTGGCACCCGGCTCACGAGTGGTGATCGACTACCTCGAAAAAGCAGATCTGATAGAACCGCTTAAGCGGCTCGGTTTTCACAATGTCGGCTATGGATGCACGTCCTGTATCGGCAACTCCGGTCCGTTGCCGGAGGAAGTTGTGGATGCGATCAATAAAAACGATCTAGTTGCCTCGGCGGTGCTGTCGGGCAATCGTAACTTCGAGGGACGGGTCAGTCCCAACACGAAGGCGAACTATCTGGCCTCGCCGCCGTTGGTTGTGGCCTATGCGCTGGCCGGGACGGTGGATATCGACCTGGCTACCGAGCCGCTGGGACAAGACTCTGGCGGTAACGATGTTTTCCTCAAGGATATTTGGCCGACCGAGCAGGAAGTTTTGGACACGGTCGGCGATGCGGTGACGCCTGAGATGTTTCGCGCGCGTTACGCCACTGTGTTTGACGCCAACGAAACCTGGAACAGTATCGCCAGCCCGGATGGTGACCTGTTTGCCTGGGATGATTCATCGACATACGTTCAGGAGCCGCCCTTCTTTGTCGATCTGGCAGAGGAGCCGAACGACATTCAGCCAATCAAAGATGCGCGCGCCCTGTGCATGTTGGGTGATTCGATCACGACCGATCATATCTCACCGGCCGGTGTTATCAAGAGCGATCAACCGGCGGGACAGTATCTGGTTGAGCATGGTGTCGCCTTCGAGGATTTCAACAGCTATGGTTCACGGCGTGGGAACGACCGTGTGATGACGCGCGGTACTTTCGCCAACATTCGCCTGCGCAACCAACTTGCGCCCGGTACCGAAGGCGGCCTGACTACTTACCTGCCGACCGGTGAACAGATGTCGATCTACGATGCATCATTGAAATACAAAGAGTCCGGCACACCGTTGGTAGTGCTGGGCGGGAATGACTACGGTATGGGTTCATCGCGCGACTGGGCGGCTAAGGGCACGAATCTTCTTGGCGTCAAGGCAGTGTTGGCACAGAGTTTTGAACGGATCCATCGTTCGAATCTTGTCGGCATGGGCGTACTGCCTTTGCAGTTCAAGGACGGCGACTCGCGCGAGTCTCTCGGCCTGACCGGGCACGAGGTATTCGATATTGACGACTTATCCAATGACATGACACCACGTCAGATGGTTACGGTGACTGCCCGCAATGCCAACGGTGGCGAGACGAAGACTTTTTCGATGATTGCACGTCTGGACACGCCTATCGACGTCGACTACTACCACCACGGCGGCATCTTGCACATGGTGTTAAGGCAGTTGGCGAAGGGGTGAGGGGGGGGCGACGAATTCCGGTGAGTGATCTCGGCTAATACGAAAGTTGCCGCCAATCATGGTCACCAGTTTACTTGTGAGCGATCAATATAATCGGGCAACATCGTGGCTGAATTACCTGTTGCGGTATTTAGCTGCTCCACAGTCAGATGTTTTGCTTTTTTGAAATTGACGCCGTGGAGCTCAGCGCCGGAGAGGTTGGCCTCTAGCAGGTTGGCCTCAGACACTTTGGCGCCGTGGAGAATGGTCCCTTCTAGTACTGCCATTGTTAAGTCAGACTTCCGCATATCAGCACCCGTGAAATCGGCGTAGGACAGATTGGCCTTACGCATATCAGCATTCACTAGAAACGCGCGCCTAGCCCGCGCCCTCTGCAGATCGCGCCCTTGGAGGTCGGCTCCTTTCACCAAGTCAAGGTCGCTCGGGTCTCCGTTCCAGCCACTAGGCGGTATCGACACATCTTGCTCAACAAGGTAGGCCACTGGCTCGAATCCGAGTTTTTTCAACAGAGAGTAGACAGGTGGTTCGACAAGCACACTCGCCGACACTACTGAGAAAAACGGGAAGCCTCTTTGAAGGTTGATAATCTCCCATGAGCTGAAACAACCAAACACCGTCGCACTGACAATAACAGCACCTGTAACAAAAACTATCGGTTTCCAACGCCTGCGCACTGGCTCCATGCGTCTGCTGCCGTTGAGCGTCGACCTGGCTAACATGTAAAACAAGCAACCACAGCCGAGGCACAAGGTCAGCAGACCGACATGCCAGCCTGTCCAAAAAAGTTCATGGCGGCTAAGGAACTGCGCCCAGAACATCCACAACGCGGCTGGCACCGCCAGGTACGCCAAGGCGAACAATACCACATACTGAACCCAATACAATGGACCTCGGTAGTCTTTCAGGGGATCGGAATGACCCAGGATCAGACTGTTCATCAACCATGGATGGATGTTTCGGTGTATCCCACGACCGCCAGGGAAGGTAGCGGGCAATGTGGTCACCAGTTCCCAATGACGGGTTAGATAGTACTGAAAGTATACGTACATACACAATAAGAGCAACGGCGCCACGATATAGAAACCAACTAGTGGTATCTCCAATCCGGCGAACGGCAGTCTGAGTGAGCCACTATTGGACACCAACTCAGAATCCAAAGTCGTTTTGACGGCCACGAACGTGTATAGACAAGCGATAATCAGATTGGCGAAGAGCCTACGTGAGAGGCCAGAGGACTCCTCCACCCTTTCAGCAAGATCAGCGAAGTCAATCCATGGCCTCGGGATCTTTGTGTCCCGAAGGTTGGTGCCGGCAAGTTGTTCGGGCCTGAGGTTCCTAGCCCTTCGTAAGTCTGTCTCAGAGATATCAGCTCCGAAGAGCTTTGACTTGTGAAAATCTGCCGCCTCTAGGTTGGCATTCTCCAGTTTGGCTTTTCGGAGGTCGGCACCACGTAGCTTAGCCTCTTGAAGATTAGCTCGCGAAAAGTTTGCTTTACTGAGGTCTGCATCATCTAGATTGGCGCTGATCAGACTAGCGTCGACCAGCTCGGTGCATGAGTGTTTATCACCATTGAGCTTAGCACAGCGAAGATCGGCGTAATCAAGCACCGTATTGGTTAAGTCGGCATTTGACAGATTGGCATTCACAAAAGTAGCTCCAGCCAAATCGGCTTCCATGAGATCGGCGTCCGAAAGATTAGCACCGGTCAGATCGGCTTCAAACAGAAAGGATTCGCACAGACATGTCCCGGTGAAGATAGCCTGCTGTAGTTTTCGCCCACTTAGGTTCCTACAACTGAGGTCTGTATGGCTGAAGTCTGCTGGACCATCTGTGTCGCACCCATTACTCAACCACTTTTCGTGCAGGTCGAGCATCTCTTCCAATTCATCGGGGTCTACGGTGCGGAGCTTGGGTCCCTTCTTGGGTTTCTCTTTCGCCATTAATCCTGTCTCCCTATCTGATCTCGGGCGGTGTTGGACTCATGTGGATGCAAGACAGTCTTGCATCGTTGATCGCCAGCAGACCCAAATATGTTCTCTCTCGAAAAACAATTCGCCGTGGGAAGGCCTCGCACAAGATCAGTCAGAACACAGATGACAGGTACAGGGTTTGCAACCAATGATGTTTCAATATGACCCTGCGCGATCCCAGCGAATAACTCCCTGGTTCATTCGATGCGACAATGATAGCGAAAATACTCCGCTTTTGCAAGGACTTTTGTTCATCAAATTGTATGCCAATAACATCGTGCGACGTTTGAAGGTAACGTAGAGTGCAGATCGAAACCGCCGGTGCGCTGAACGGCGTGTGTGCATTCTACAATCTCATTGACATTCTAACAACGCGCGTTACATTGTCGGCCATGCAAGATCGTGCGACCCTGCCGGAGAGTGTACTCAATTGAAAAACAGTGTGCAAACAACCGACGGCGCCCCTACCCTCGGCTATGTGTTCGCGTTGACGTCGGCGGTGGGGGCGGGGTTGGCGACAGTAATCGGGAAGTGGAACCTGGAAGCTATTCCGGTGCTGCTGATGAATGGTTGTATCTTCACCACTGCCACCGTCGCGCTGTCGGTCGGATGGTTGCCGTTCGCAGGCTTTAAGAAAGCGTTCGTGCTCACTCGACAGGGATGGTTCTGGGTGGCCATGTTCACAGTTACGTCGTTATTGGCGGTATGGGCGCATTGGGCCGGGGTGCAACGGATGGATCCAACCCTGGCCGCCTTCGTTAATCGCGCCGAAGTGCCAATCGTAATCGTACTGGGCGTCATTTTTCTCAAAGAACGGTTCAGCCGCTGGGAAACGCTGGGGCTTTTGCTTTCGATTGTCGGTATTGTCGTCATGAATCTCACCCTGCGCATTGAATACACTACAGGTTTCTGGTTGGCGCTGTTGGGAGCGTTACTGTTTGGCATGACCGAATTCGTGTCGAAGATAGCTGTCCGTCATGTGCCGCCGGTCACGTTGGCCTACCTGCGCAATCTGTTTATGGCGCCTATCTACTGGCTGATGTTCGCAGCCACTGGCGCCAGTCTGGAGGGACTCGACCGGGTGTGGCCCGGTGTGTTGGCGTTGGGGTTGGTGGGACCGATCCTGGGGCGCATGATGTACGTGTTGGCCTTGCGCCGCATGGAGCTTTCCAAAGTGGCCGTGATCAGCCAGAGCCAACCGGTCTATGTGGTACTGATCGCACTGTTCGTACTGGGACAGCTACCCTCGGTGCGCGAAACAGTTGGCGGCATTTTTCTTGTCGCCGGGTGTATCCTCATGGTGTTCGCGTGCTCACGTCGCACCAGGAACCATTCCTGATCATGCCCTTCGCGGGGGGATGATTATCCAGGCTAAGATATAGGCGACCAATCCGCCACCGGCCGCCAGCGCGGCAGCGACCACGATTAGTCGAATGATCGTCGGATCGATCTCGAAGTATTCACCCAGACCGCCACATACGCCTGCGATCATGCGGCTTTCATTTGAACGATAAAGTCTCTTGTCCATACATTATCTCCAACAAAGTTACTATCGATCTCTTTTCCTGTTCTGCATCTACGAGCAAAACTGTCAAATGAAACGAATATTCACATAACAACCTAAGACTCTACCCTGCTGTCGCCCAGTTCGGCATCCGGGTCAGATTGATCTCGAAAACAACCGGACCTAACAAATAGACCAGCAATGTGATAAGCACGACCCCTATCAAGTTCATTATTATACCGATGCGAACCATATCGCTCATTTTTACTTCGCCACTTCCGAAAACTATGGCGTTGGGCGGCGTGGCGACGGGTAGCATGAAAGCGCACGACGCCGACAACGTCGCCGGTATCATCAGAAGCAGTGGGTTGGTTTTGATGGCCACGGCCAGTGAACCCAACAACGGCAAGACCATCTCGGTGGTGGCAGTGTTGGAAGTCAGCTCGGTCAGAAAAGTGAGGGTGGCGCAAGTTGAGGCCACCAGGTAAAACGGCGACACGCTATCGAGCGATGTCATCTGGGCGGCTACCCAAACCGACAGGCCGGATGCTTTGAAACCCCCGGCCAGGGCGAAACCACCACCGAAAAGAAGCACTATACCCCAGTGCAGTTTTTTTGCTGTTTCCCAGTTCATCAAGCGCTGACCGCGCGTGGTCCGTGCCGGAATGACAAACATGAGCAGCGCAATCACTATGGCAATCGTTCCATCGTCGATGTATCCCGGCTCCGGCAAGATGGCCGACCATCCGGGTATGGTGAGTCCGCCGATGTCAATGCTCTTTCTGAACAACCAAAGGAGGGTCATCAGTACGAACAGAGCCATCACGATTTTTTCTTCGAAGGACATGGAGCCTAACCGTTTCAGCTCTTGTTTGAACAAGCCGGCATCGGTCGCTCCAACCTCGCTGCGCTTTATGAAGAACGATGTAATCAACAACCATGCGATCAGCAAAAACACCAGGCTGCACGGGAGACCGAACATAAACCATCCGGCGAACGATATCTCCGGAGCGTTGGGGAAATATATATTGAAGATTCGGGTGAATGACAGATTGGGTGGCGTACCGATGAGTGTTGCAATACCACCGATCGAGGCGGCGTAGGCAATGCTGATCAGCAGTCCGGTCGAGAAGCGGTTCATACCGACGCCTTCCGTGGACTCCTTGAGTTTGATGATAACGGCCAGCGCGATCGGTACCATCATCATAGTTGTAGCGGTGTTGGAAATCCACATCGACAGAAACGCGGTTGCAACCATAAAGCCCAGCACGATCCTGCGCGGTCCGGCGCCGATCAGGAGCAGTATCCTGAGCGCGATACGTCGATGCAGGTTCCAGCGCTGCATAGCCAGGGCCATGATGAAGCCACCGATGAAAAGAAAGATTACATGATTGAAGTAGGCACCGGCTACCTCCCGGCCTTTCATGACACCCAACAGTGGAAAGAGCGCCACCGGTAACAGGGCTGTAGCCGGGATGGGGATAGCCTCGGTGATCCACCAGCCGGCCATCAAAACAGCCACTGCGGCCATGCGAGTCACGTTCGGGTTGGCTGGGTCCAGATCGCACAGTGTCCAGACTGCCGCAGCCAACATCGGCACGCCGATTAGTCCGAATCTTTGTTTGAAGTTGCCGCTCATATCGGGAGGTTTATCCTCATCCTGTTATGCATCCTGCTGAGCTCTATCCAGAAAGTAGCTATTGCCGCGTGAGTCGTCAATTCTTAATAGCAGCTGTAATTGTCCGGAGCACAAGGCTCCTGACCTACTGATGATTGCACGGTAGCTGTCGGGCGGGGTCGCCCAACAGCACACGAAACTGTCAGGAGCACAAGGCTCCTGACCTACTGATGACTGCACGGTAGCTGTCGGGCGGGGTCGCCCAACAGCACATGAAACTGTCAGGAGCACAAGGCTCCTGACCTACTGATGACTGCATGGTAGCTGTCGGGCGGGGTCGCCCAACAGCACATGAACCGGCCCCTCGACTGCGCTCATGCTTCGATTCCGCTCAGCATGAGGTTGTCGAAACCACAGGGGTTTCGATCTACCAAATTCACTGTCGGGTAGGGTCGCACAGCGGCACGTCAGCCGTTATGATAGCCCACAAGAAAGCCACCCCCGCTTGACTGCGGGGGTGGCGTTATAATTGCGGTTTTTTCTGTAGTGACTACTCGCAGATCGGCGGTGGTCCGTCGTTGAACATGAAGTCAACCAGATAGACGAGGTCACCGATGATGATGCCCGGTTCGCCGTCGATATTGGCCGCGGCCAAATCCGGTGGCGGCGGACCGTCATTGAACATGTAATCAACGAGATGGACCAGGTCGGCGATGTCGGGACCGGCATCGTCGCCGTTCACGTCACCGCACAAAGCGCCTCCACCGACATTCAGCGTTACCGAGATACCATGGCTGGGGCTGTCGGGATCGTTGGATGAGACAAAGACCGAGCCGGAGTACTCGCCGTCTTCAAGTTCAGCGGCATCGAGATGGATGTCCACCGTAGCGTTGGAGAAAGGATCAATCGATCCCCCCACCGGCGTGGCATACAACCAATGATCGGCGCTGAACTGAATGGCCATATTGGAGTGCATGTAGGCTGCATTGTAGACAACCTGAAGGGCGTCGTCGCCAACCGAGTTTTGAATACCGATGGTGGAACCCTCAAGAGTCAACACACCCGGGTCCATGCCGCCGTACTGTAACTGGATAGACCCATCGGGGTACAAGTGCGCCTGGAAACTGAGATCGCCCGCGCCGGTACTGCTGTAGTAGAATTTGACATTGTTGAAACTGACTATGAAACGACCGTTAGCAGCATCAAGGTAATAGTAGACGTTGCCGCCTTTGCGCGGGTCGAGATCATCCCACCACATGGCAATAAGGCTGGTGGCGATAGTGTCGAACGGCAACGGTTTGTTGAGACGGGCGCTGGAACCGGCATCAAAGCTGATGAACCCGTTGGAGCTAATATAGACTTCGGTGTAAACGGAGTCATAGAGCGGGAACCCAAGCCCCATCGGTATTGCCGCCGTGGTTGCATCATCGCCCAGCGTAACCTCGGTGCCGACACCCGAGATATCTACCCAACCCACAGCCGGCCCACCCGGTTCATCGGAATCGGTCCAGGTGTGTCCGTATGTGTCGGGGCCACCGAAGGCTTTGGTCATGGGTGCGTAGAACGGTTCGGTAAGTTCGGACTTGTCGCTATCGGCCGGCCTTTGTCCTTGCGGTTGGAGCTCGGGTGTTACCGATGCAACCAAACCACCGCGGCCACTCTTGGCCATCTGACAGCCTATCTGGTAATCCAGCCGACCGGGACCGTTGTTGTTGATCACCAGCGGATAGATCATTGCCGAACCGGCGTCGACCGATTCATCGATAGATGTCTCGCTAATCTGAACATCGGGCGCGTAGACATGCACAAAAACAGGAACCGAGCCGGTGGAATCGGTGTGTTCGTTGGACGCCCAATCCAGCGTGCCGATATTGTCACCGCAGGGAATCCCGCTGGTGTGCACGGTCACATCCAGATCGGCGCTGTCGCCCGGCAGAATAACCAGTTGCTGGTTGGAGAACTCAAGCCAGCTACAGGTCGATGTGAACCACATGCGCAGCGTTCCGTCGCCGATATTGCGCACCCGTACAATGTGCTGACTTTCTTCGCCCGGTTGCAGACTGTCGGAAACATTCTCGGTGGGAATCTCGCAAAGCGGTACGCCGATACGGCCGTAGCCGCGCAGTTCGATATCGTCGATGTTCCAACCCGAGGCCTGCACCGAACCATCGGTTCCACCGAGGCCGAATCTGATCTGGAAGTTCGGGTTGCTGTCGGCAATGGCCGAAAGATCGTACTCCTCAGGTATCCAGGATGTCTCTTGCATGGTCTCGCTGTTCTCGTACAAGCGGACCCAGCTATCGCCATCGAACACCTCCAGGTAGGCGTGATCGTAGCTGCTGCTCTCCACACCCAGCCAGTGGTGGTAATTCATCAGAACCCCAAACATACTGCCGCAATCAATCAGCGGCGAATAGACCCACTGGGTGCCGCTGATGCCTGAGTTGTACTCCCCTGACAGGTCATTGCCCAAAACGGCGTTGTCCGATGTTGGCGTCACATCCTCAGATGGATCTCCGCCGCTACCGGTCGGCGATCCCATCTCCCATTCGGCCGAACCACCCATACCGGTCCAGCCCTGGTCGTAGGAAAAGTCGTCGACGAAGAAAACGACGCGGTCACCAATGGTGATATTGAACACGATCGTGGCCGACAGGTTGAGGCCGGTTATGTCAAGGGTCATCGGCACACCGTAACCTAGGGGGCAGGCCGAATCAGCCGACAGCATGAAGGCATCGGTGTTGTTACTGGCCATGCCGTTGATCGAATCTACGTCACCGAAGTAGCCGAAGTCATCATCGACACTCATATATTGGTCGGTCTCGCTCAAATAGCCTGATACATTGAAGGCCTGACCGGAACCCGAATTGCCCAGCGTGACGACCAACTCAGCCGATTCGCCGGGATCAAGAATGCCGTTGTTGTCGCCACCTGCGCCGTCGTCGATGTACATCGACAGGTAACCCAGCGCCGGCGCGTGGGCGGTAACTGTAAAACTGCCGAACCAGGCATCACGGTTGCTCCCGGTGACTTCCAGATCAAACTGGATGCGCTCGCCATCGGGGATATCGGCCATGGCATCGAAGGCTATGGCACCGCTAACGTATCCGGTGCCGTTGTCGGCCAGGATAGTGCCAAAGCTTTCGGTGTCGTCGGTAAGGGTAACATACAGATTGGATGTCGTAACAGTGGCTACGACGTCAATAGCATCATCGGGCCCGACGTTCTTCAACTGCAAGCCCATCAGAATGCTCTCGCCATTGTCAACCAGGCCGTTACCATTGCCGCCTGAAGCGTCATCGATATCGTAGCTGTCGAAGATGACATACGGTCCGGAAGGTGTGATCACCTGCATGGCGCCCGTGTAGGGAACCTTGTTCTGACCCGTTATCACAATTGTAGCCTCGCCGGGCGCGGCAAATCCAGCCAGCGGGATATCGACCGAGCCGGATGCGTCTACATAGCCCTGACCGACCAACTCGCCACCGAAGGTGATGCCGATATACGAACCGGGATCGGCCTGCACGGTGGTCGATGTGAGGGTCATCAAAATGGCGTCGTCGTGTACGATGGTGTTGGCGGTGGGAATACCCATGTACGAGGTCACCGAGGGGTCACCCATCAGATGGTATGCTTCCCAGTAGTACAGTTCGCGGCTACTACCGGACTCGGTAATAGCCAAACCACCGGCGAAGTTGATGGCATGATTGGTTATGTAATGCTCTGCAACGGTCTCGCCGTGATCGTGGAAGATACCGTCGTACACGCCGGGACCGGTGGCATCATACTGAGGACCACTACCGACGACCGCGCCATAGCCGACGCCCCACCAGTAATCTTCATCCCAGTAAGTGTTGTTGGTGGCGCCGATATACCCGATGCCACCGCCGTCTGCTTTCTGTAAGAAGGCCTCGCCGAAGCAAGGTGTTGATTCATCAAAGGTGTTCGGCAGGCAGCAATTGCCGATGCCCAACAAGTACATGTGGTTGTTGGTCAGGCCGGCAACGTCGGACACATTGAAGGGCGGATCGGCATGGCCCGAGTGGCTGCAATGGGCGGTGTAGTTGTACAGACCGACACCATCGCTGACTGTTTGAATAATGGCCGCGCCCGCACCGGATTGATCCGAGGCCGGGTAGAGCCAGACGTTGGGCGAGATACCATGCGCGGCGTTGAAGTATAGATTGGTGCCATAGTTGATCTGGCCGTTGCCGTGCGTCGCAGCGAAAGTACCGTCAACGCCGGACACCAACGTCACCTCTTCGAGATAACTGGGGTCAGGCATGAGGTACTGCTCATATTCAAGGGTCTTGTCGATCTGTGGCTGTAGCAGACCGGTGTTCTGCGCCGAGAAACGTCCGTAGTACATTTCAGGGAAAAGGTCGCCGGTGGTTTCACAAAAGTACAAATCTGTCACGTGCGAACCACCGTTGCCGGAGAACGGATCCATCTGCTGGGCATCACCGACCAGCAACACAAACGAAGGCGCCGGGTCTTCCGGCGTGCCGGAGTTGTAAACATCTTCAATGTGAGCCGCGATCACTGTGTTGTTGCTACCGATGATATCGGTGTAGTCGACCTGAACGGTGAAACCCTTCTTGGTCTTCCACTCGATGAACGGCACCAGTTGCGCTTCGAACATACGATCCGAGATAATCAGCATCTTCACCGGGTAGGTTACCAGATCGGGGTGATTCAAGTCGTACATACCCTGGTCGTAGTTGATGATGCGTTCGTAGACCGGCTCAAAAAACGGAGAATAGCTTTTTACATAGTGCTCGCGCGTTGCCTGCCAGTCGGCGTTTTGGAAATCGACTTCGATGGTCATTTCCGAATAGATGCGCACTTTGTTTTCGGTTGGGCTGTATTCAACCGGTGAAAGCAAGACCTTGCCCAGTCGCAAGCCACGCAGGGTGCCGGAGGTTTCGGTCTCCAGGGTCGGCATGCTGTAGAATCCGGGTTGCTGATACAGCGCTCGGTCGAACTCGAAGGCCACCGACATGGGGTCGTCGGATTTGGACAAAGACGGCTGGACCGGCATCAGTAGGGTCGATATATCCAGGTCGGCCAGGTCGATCTCCTGAACCTCGGAGCTGACAATGCGGGCTTCGACTTGGCACCCCTGGGGGATAGCCAGCAATTTGATAGCCATAGGCAACGACGGTTCACCGATACGGTGCGACCGGGTCAAGCCGGGAACGGCCATCATGCTAAACAGACCCTCTTTGGTCTGAACATCGCCGAAATTGACTTGTCCGATTTCCAGCTTAAGGGTCAACCCGTTGTTGTCCTGATGCATCAGTGTGACGCCGTTTTGCTCTGCACTCAGTTGGACAACCTGATCAGCCACGGCCGGAATCGACAGCGCCAGCAATACCCCTACGATCAGACATAGTTGTGTTAGCAACCTCTTCACCTTTTCCTCCGTTCCTCTCTGTATACTCTCTGCATTATGTTCGTATTTGCGGTAAACCACTGAAGAGACCCGTCTGCGCAGCCCTCCTCAGATAGAACATCTCAACGCCCTAAGATACAGCTTTTGGCCCTGTTTCAAAGCTAAAAATCGAGAGACGGCCCCATTTGTCCAGGAACCAGGCGCATCGGATCAAATGGGGACCAAGACCGTCTGCAATTCCCTTGGCGAGTTTTCGGTGGCTCTGCAGTTGTAGGTCGGAACCCTCTTAGCGGTTCCGACTTCAAGCGACGGCAATGAACCTCCCCCGATTTAGTGGACACATCGAGAAGATAGGATTAAGTTCTATTTGGAGGTGTGTTTATGTCGAGGAAACGTCGTCAGTTTGACAGAGCTTTCAAAGTTGAAGCGGTGAGATTGGTTA
>JAOUBJ010000030.1 GCA_029860345.1 Candidatus Zixiibacteriota bacterium
AACATAGAGTTAATCATGCCGATCGCGATGGAGCAGGAGCTCAGGTTCGCGATTCGCGAGGGCGGCCGCACGGTAGGCGCCGGCGTTATCGCCGAAGTAATCGAGTAGTCGACAACCCGATAGAGAGAAAATCACGCGGAGTTATAGAGTATGCCAAGAGATCGAATAGTGTTGGCTTGCGGCGAGTGCAAACGTCGCAACTACGACTTGAAGAAGAACAAGCGCATTCATCCTGAACGTGTTGAATACCGCAAGTACTGTCGCTTCTGCAACAAGCATACTCCGCACAAGGAGACAAGATAGGCAAGTTTGGTTACAGGCCAGTAGCTCCAATTGGTAGAGCGCCGGTCTCCAAAACCGGATGCTGGGGGTTCAAGTCCCTCCTGGCCTGCAAATAATAAACGTGAGTGAAGTGAATTGGAAAAGATTAAGAAGTTTCTCAAGGAAGTCGTAGCAGAGTTGCGAAAAGTGACCTGGCCGTCCAAGGACGAACTGATCGGGTCAACGATCGTGACTATAGTGGTGTCATTAATAGTGGCGATCTTCATAGGTATCGTGGATCGATTGCTGTCGGTGGCGGTAAGGGCGATTTTCGGTGGTTTTGGAGGCTGAGAAGCTAATGGCGACTAAGCGCTGGTATGCTGTTCACACCTACTCCGGTCATGAGCAGAAAGCCAAAAAATACCTCGAGTCGGCCGTGGCCAACGCCGGTCTGGAAGACAAATTCGGCGATGTCCTGGTCCCGACGGAAGAGGTGACGGAAATGAAACAGGGTCGGCGGTCGACCTCGACCAAGAAATTCCTGCCCAGCTACATTCTGGTCGAATGTGTTCTGGACAAGGTGACTCAGGAGATGGTCGTGTCCACACCGGGCATTACGAATTTTGTCGGCGGCGGCGGCAAACCGAGGCCGCTTAAGCAAGACGAAGTGGAACGAATCGTCGGTCAGGTCAATCGTAGTCGTACCGAAGAACCGACCGAGTTCCCATTCCAGGCGGGGGATACGGTCAAAGTAAATGACGGACCGTTCGCCGACTTTTCCGGTACCATTGGTGAGGTCAATATGGAACGTCGCAAGGTCAAGGTGATGGTGTCGATATTTGGTCGACCCACTCCCGTGGAACTGGATTTTTTGCAGGTCGAAAGAGTCAAGTCGAGTTAGACATATAGAAGTTTACTGATTATTGGAGATAGGTTAAAGTGGCAAAGAAAATAGATGGCTACATAAAGTTGCAGATTCCGGCCGGTGGAGCCAATCCTGCGCCGCCGATCGGTCCCGCTTTGGGTCAGCGCGGTGTCAACATCATGGAATTCTGCAAAGCCTTTAATGAACGCACCAAAGCCGGTGGCGGTATTTTGACACCGGTGGTAATCACGGTTTACGTCGACAAGTCGTTCAATTTCGAGACCAAGACACCGCCGGCCTCGACCCTCTTGAAGAAAGCGGCCAAGCTGGCCAAGGGCTCGGGCGTTCCGAACAAAGACAAGGTCGGCATGGTCACCAAGGCGCAGGTTCGTGAGATTGCTGAATCCAAAATGGAAGACTTGAATGCTGCGTCGGTCGAGACGGCGATGCTGATGATCGAGGGAACAGCTCGTTCGATGGGTATTGAGGTCGAGGCATAAAAACTAAACATAGATGTTCACATGATTCGTTGGGACCTGAGCGGCTCCGGTCGCGATCAGGGAGAATGGAGTAAATGAAACGTTCGAAAAACAACAAAGCAGCCCGCGAGAAGATTGATCGGAATAAGCGGTACACCCTGCCCGAGGCGGTCCAGCTCATGAAGGACGCCAAATTCGTCAAGTTTGACGAGTCGATCGAGGTGGCCATTCGTTTGGGGGTCAATCCCAAACACGCCGATCAGATGGTTCGCGGCACGGTGGCTTTACCCCACGGCACTGGCTCTTCGGTTAGAGTTGTCGTGTTCGCTGAAGGGGATAAGGCCGCCGAGGCCACGGCGGCCGGAGCCGATTTGGTCGGCTCGGACGATCTGGCCGAAAAAATTCAGGGCGGCTGGACGGAATTCGATGTTGCCGTGGCTACTCCCGATATGATGCGGGTGGTCGGCAAGCTCGGTAAAGTTTTGGGGCCGCGCGGACTTATGCCGAACCCCAAAACCGGCACAGTCACTCCGGACGTCACCAAGGCGGTGGGCGAACTCAAAGCCGGACGCATCGAGTACCGTGTCGACAAGCAGGCCAATATCGCTTCGGCGGTCGGCAAGCTCTCGTTTGATACTGAGAAGATTGAAGAAAACATAATGGCGTTTTGCGACGCTGTTATGAAGGCCAAACCGGCTGCGGCCAAAGGTGCCTATTTCCTGGGCGCCACCGTTTGCAGTTCGATGGGCCCGGGAATAAAACTGGACCACCAGGTTCTGCTGGCGGCTATTAAGAAATAAGAGAGGTATCTGTGCCAAAAGCAGAAAAACTGGAAACCGTAGCGCTGTATAAGAAACTGTTCGAGGATGCCGGCTCGGTCTTTGTGACCGATTACCAGGGTCTGAATGTCTCCGACTTGACCGACCTTCGGAAGAAACTGCGCGAAAACAATGTCAAGTTTCTGGTGGGCAAGAACACTCTGTTCCGGCTCGCCGCTAAAGATAGCTTCGAGGGTATCGATCAGCATCTTTCCGGGCCCACGGCGGTAGTCTTTACCGAAGATGATCCGGCCGGCGCGGCTAAGATTCTGAACGACTCATTCAAGTCGCACGACTTGCCGAAGATGAAGGCGTTCTGGCTTGATGGTGTTCCCTTCGATGGCGCCGAGATCAAACGGTTGGCCGATCTGCCGACCAAAGATCAGCTCTATTCGCAAGTGGCCGCGGCTGTCGAGTCGCCTCTTACCGAGTTGGTACGCTCTTTGGATGCTTTCCATCAGGAGTTGATAGGTTCTATCGACGCCTTGGCTGAAAAAAAGCAGGGCGAGGGCTGATCAGTACGCAATATGCCCGACAAGCCTGAATGGGTTTGGACGGCTCTTTTTGTGATTGAAAGTAAGTTGATTTAATTGTTGTATATGAAAGGTTGAACAAAGTGTCTAACGCAGCTATTGAAGAGATTGTTGACAAGATCGCTGATCTTAGTGCAATGGACCTGGCTGACCTGTCCAAGGCTATCCAGGACAAATTCGGCGTCACCGCCGCTGCTCCCATGGCGATGGCCGCCATGCCCGGCGCTGCCGCCGCCGAGGTTGAGGAACAAACTGAGTTCGATGCAGTCTTGACCTCGATCGGTGACAAAAAAATCCAGGTCATTAAGGCCGTGCGCGAGTTGACCTCGCTGGGCCTGAAAGAGGCAAAAGAACTGGTTGAGAGCGCCCCGGCCAAGATTAAAGAGGGTGTTCCCAAAGACGAAGCCGAAGCGGTCAAGACCAAGATCGAAGAGGCCGGCGGTATCGTCGACATCAAGTAACCTAAAGGACTTTACCGAGCCGGGAACCCATTGGACTCCGGCTCGGTTTGAATACCAGCTATGATGGTACTCTGAAAATTCCCATGTTTCGTTTTTTTTGGTTGGTTGATTGACTGCAAACAACGGCTCCCCATACGAGGGGAGAATATGAAAGTAGAGATGTCAGGATCATCCAGGCCGCTCGACATGACTAATAAATCTGTTTACTCCCCATCGGGAGCTTGTTCTGTTGTGGCAGGTTCTCGCATAATGGCAGGAGGGTAGCGCATTGGCTCAATCTGAAGTATTGACACGTAAAAGTTACGGTTTGTTGGAAGATGCCACCGAGATGCCCAATCTTCTCGATGTGCAGGTTCGTTCGTTTGAGGACTTTTTGCAGAAGGATCTCTCATCGCAAAAGCGGTCCAAGCAGGGTCTGCAATCCATCTTCGAAGAGATTTTTCCGGTGACGGATGTTCGCGAGAACCACCAGCTGGAGTTTGTCGGTTACCATCTGGGACCGAACCGCTATTCCATTGAGGAGTGCCGCGAACGCAATATGAGTTACGCCGCACCCTTAAGGGTGACGATGCGGCTCATCACCCGGCAGGGTGAGGGAGACGAAAAAGAAGTCAAGGATATCATCGAGCAGGATGTCTATCTCGGTGAATTGCCTTTGATCACAAAATGGGGAACGTTTGTCATCAACGGCGCCGAGCGGGTCGTGGTCAGTCAGTTGCATCGGAGCCCCGGCGTGTTCTTTGACTCGAGTATCCATCCCAACGGCAAGAAACTCTACTCAGCCCGCATCATTCCATATCGCGGCAGTTGGGTCGAGTTTGCCATGGACATCAATGACATCATGTATGCCTACATTGATTCCAAACGCAAACTGCCGGTGACAATGCTTCTGAGAGCCTTGGGTTTTTCCACCGATGAAGACTTGACCAATCTGTTTTACAAAGTTACCAAACTCTCTTTGAAGTCTGCCAAGCCGGCGGTGTACGAAGGCTCGTTTCTGGCTGAGAACCTGATCGACAAAGAGACGGGCGAAGTAGTCTATGCCACCGCCGAGCCACTGACCGAAGCGGTCATCGAAAAACTGCTCGGACTTGGTTACAAGTCGATCAAGATGATATCGGCCGAAGAACGACGCGAAGTATTCGTTATTCTCAATACTATCCGAAAAGACCCGACCAAATCGCGCGAGGAAGCGCTGGTAAAAATATATTCCCTGCTCAGGCCGGGCGAACCACCGACACTGGAGATGGCCGAGACATTACTGGACAGGTTCTTCTTCAGCAACAAACGTTATGATCTTGGTGAAGTTGGTCGCTATATGATCAACCAGCGTATGGGCCTGGAGATTCCGCTTGAGAAAACGACCCTCGACACCGAGGATTTTGTTGCCATAATCAAGTATCTCACCGGCCTCTGCAACGATGCAGGCTTCACCGACGACATTGATCACCTGGGCAACCGTCGCGCTCGCACGGTGGGTGAGTTGTTGTCCAACCTGTTCTCGGTTGGCCTGTCGCGTGTGGCCAGAACAATCCGTGAGCGTCTCTCGCTTAAGGATCAGGACAATCAGACGCCCCAGTTGTTGGTCAATGCCCGTACCGTTTCGTCGGTGGTGGAGACATTCTTTGGGTCCTCACAGCTATCGCAGTTCATGGACCAGACCAACCCGCTGTCTGAGTTGACTCACAAACGTCGGCTGTCGGCTTTGGGACCGGGTGGTCTCACCCGTGAGCGGGCCGGCTTTGAGGTGCGTGATGTACACCACACTCACTATGGCCGCATGTGCCCGATTGAGACTCCGGAAGGACCGAACATCGGGCTGATAACGTCACTGGCCACCTTTGCCCGGATCAACAAGTATGGTTTCCTGGAGACGCCTTATCGTAAAGTCGTGAAGGGGAGAGTGACCGACACCATCGAGTACCTGTCGGCCGATCAGGAAGATCGGTACTACATTGCTCAATGTGATGAACCTTTTGGTTCAACCGGAAAGTTTACCGATGATCAAATCTCGGTGCGTCGCAGATCGGACTATCCGACTATCCCGGCCGCCGATGTGAACTACATGGATGTGTCACCGCGCCAGTTGGTGTCGGTGGCGGCCTCGATTATTCCTTTCTTGGAGCATGACGACGCCAACCGCGCCCTCATGGGTTCCAACATGCAGCGCCAGGCGGTACCGCTTTTGAGAACGGAAGCGCCCGTCGTCGGAACCGGGATGGAGACCAAAGTGGCTGCCGATGCCGGTGCCGTTATCAAGTCCTCCGTTAACGGCAGCGTTGTCTATGTCGACAGCTCTAAGATTGTGATCCGACCGCAATCGAGAGTGCGGGCCGGCAAACTTGGTTACACCGAAGATATCGAAATCAGAATGACCAAGTATCGCCGCTCCAACCAGGACACTTGCATCAGTTTTCGACCCGTGGCTCAGTTGGGTGATGAGGTCAAAGAGGGTGACATTATTGCCGAAGGTCCGGCTGTCGACCGCGGTGAGTTGGCTTTGGGCAACAACACCCTGGTGGCTTTCATGCCCTGGCGCGGATACAATTTCGAGGATGCGATTATCCTGTCCGAGCGACTGTGGCGACGTGATATTTTCACCTCTATCCACATCGAAGAGTATGAATTGCAGGTGCGCGACACCAAGCGCGGTTCCGAGGAAATCACTCGCGAGATACCCAATGTTTCTGAGGAAGCCCTTCTGAACCTGGATGAAAACGGGATCGTGCGAGTTGGCGCCGAAGTCGAAGCTGGCGATATTCTGGTCGGTAAAGTAACGCCCAAGGGTGAGACCGAGCTGTCGCCGGAGGAGCGGCTGCTGCGCGCTATTTTCGGTGAGAAAGCCGGCGATGTGCGCGATGCCAGTCTCAAGGCGCCACCCGGAATGAAGGGTGTGGTTATTCGCACTCAGGTCTTCAGTCGTAAGGAACGCACTGAAGAAGCCAAAAAGCAGGAGAAGCTTCAGACCGGTGAGATCAGAAAACACTCCAACAAGGTGATCAACGAGATCGGTGCCATAAGGGCTCAACGCCTGGGTGAATTGCTCGACGGCAAGACCTCGCAGACTATTCGCTCGGTTGCCGACAACAGCGTCTTGATTCGTGCCGGCCACAAGTTCAGAGCCGAATTTGCAGCCGACTTCGACTTCGAAAACGCCGTGGCACCGGACGGCTGGACCACCGACAACTCGACTAACAACCACGTCGGTTCTATCCTGAAAGAAGCGTCCGATCTAATCGACAAGAAGCGCATCGACATGGAAATAGAAGTCGACAAGGTTATACGTGGGGCTGAATTATCTCCCGGCGTTAAACAGTTGGTTAAAGTAACGATAGCCATCCGCCGCAAGATATCGGTGGGCGATAAAATGGCTGGACGGCACGGCAACAAGGGTGTTGTTTCCAAGGTTGTTCCGATTGAGGACATGCCTTACATGGAGGACGGCACCCCGGTGGATATCATTCTCAATCCGCTCGGTGTGCCTTCGCGAATGAACATCGGGCAGATTCTCGAAACCCATCTCGGTTGGGCCGCCAAACGGCTGGGCGAGCATCTGGCCAGTCCGGTTTTCGAAGGGGCTTCGATTGATCAGATCAAAGGCAAGCTGGCCGAGGCTGAGTTGCCGCAAAGCGGAAAACTGACCCTCAACGACGGTCTCACCGGCCAGGCGTTCGATAATCCGATCACAGTTGGATACATATATATGTTGAAACTATCGCACCTGGTGGATGACAAGATTCACGCCCGGTCGATCGGCCCATATTCGTTAGTGACGCAGCAGCCTTTGGGTGGTAAAGCCCAGTTCGGCGGTCAGCGTTTCGGCGAGATGGAAGTATGGGCGCTTGAGGCTTACGGTGCGGCCCATACACTGCAGGAGATGCTCACGGTCAAATCCGACGATGTTACCGGACGCAGCCGCGTCTATGAGGCTATCGTCAAGGGCGAGAATCCGCCCGATCCGGGATACCCCGAAGCATTCAATGTGCTCATCAAAGAGTTGCAGGCGCTTGGTCTTGATATCAAGCTGATCGAGAAGTAGGAAGTTGCCAGTTATTGCTGCCGCTCGGACGCGAGTGGCGGATGGAATAAAGGAGTCGAGCATGGTCGATCTGATGGGAAACCGGCCGCAAGTCAACAAGCCTGGAGATTTTGCCGCCATCCAGGTGCAAATGGCCTCACCGGATGTGGTGATGTCATGGTCTTATGGTGAAGTAACCAAGCCGGAGACCATTAACTATCGTTCTTTCAAACCGGAACGGGACGGTCTCTTTTGTGAGCGCATTTTCGGCCCGGTCAAAGACTGGGAATGCAACTGCGGTAAGTACAAACGGATTCGTTTCCGTGGCATTGTCTGCGACCGGTGTGGTGTCGAAGTCACGCAATCAAAGGTGCGGCGCGAACGTATGGGGCATATCGCCTTAGCCGTACCGGTTTCCCATATATGGTATTTCAAGTCGTTGCCCTCGCGCATTGGGCATTTGTTGGACCTATCCATTCGCGAGCTGGAACGCATTCTCTATTATGAAAACTACCTGATGATCGACCCCGGCAACTCTTCCTACGAAATCGGTGATGTCCTCACCGAAGATGAATACATCGAACTGGAAGATGCCGGTAAGACTTTTACCGCTATCATGGGCGCCGAGGCGGTCCGCGAGATACTCAAGAATCTCGATATCGAAGAGATGGCCATCACGCTCAGAGCCCAGGCCAAAGTGGAGACGTCCGCACAGCGTAAGAAAGATGTACTCAAACGACTCCGTATTATCGAATCGTTCCGTCAGTCATCAAACCGCCCCGACTGGATGATCCTGAAGACTATTCCGGTGTTGCCGCCGGACCTTCGTCCGCTGGTGCCGCTGGAGGGCGGACGGTTTGCCACCAGTGATCTCAACGACCTGTACCGTCGCGTAATCAATCGTAATAACCGCCTGAAGAAGCTGATCGATATCCAGGCGCCGGAAGTGATTCTGCGCAACGAAAAAAGAATGCTTCAAGAAGCGGTCGATGCTCTGTTCGACAATGGCCGCCGCACTTACTCCGTTCGCGGCGATTCCAAACGACCGCTCAAGTCGCTGTCTGATTTGCTTAAGGGTAAGCAGGGCCGGTTCCGTCAGAACCTGTTGGGAAAACGTGTCGACTACTCCGGCCGTTCGGTTATCGTGGTCGGCCCCGAACTGAAACTCTATCAATGCGGGCTGCCCAAGAACATGGCCCTGGAGCTGTTCAAACCCTTCATTATAATGAAGCTTGAAGAGAAGGGTTACGTGCAGACGGTCAAGTCGGCCAAGAAACTGGTCGAGCGGGAACGCCCCGAGGTTTGGGACATTCTCGAAGAGATCATCGAAGACCACCCGGTCATGCTCAACCGCGCCCCCACCCTGCACCGTCTTGGTATTCAGGCCTTTTTCCCGGTGCTGGTGGAAGGCAAGGCTATCCGTTTGCATCCGCTGGTGTGTGCAGCTTTCAACGCCGACTTTGACGGCGACCAGATGGCCGTGCATGTGCCTCTGTCGTTTGAAGCGCAGCTTGAGGCTCGTCTTCTGATGCTGGCTTCCAACAACATCCTGCTGCCCTCCTCGGGCCGACCGATTGCGGTACCATCCCAGGACATGGTCCTTGGCTGCTACTATCTGACCAAAGTTAAAGACGGCGCCACCGGTGAGGGGATGGGCTTTTTCTCATCCGATGAAGCACTGGCGGCCTTTGACGCCGGTCACGTCGAACTGCACGCATCCATCAGTGTGCGCATGGACGGCGGGGTGGTCAACACCACTCCCGGACGATTGGTGCTCAACAATATCATGCCGGAAGGGATGCCGTTCTCCAACGAAGTCGCCGACCGTGGACAACTGGCCGACCTCATTCATTGGTGTTACTGGAAACTGGGGCAAGACAAGACGGTCACTTTCCTGGATCGCTTGAAAAAAACAGGCTTTGAATATGCCACAACCTCAGGCGTGACGGTCTCAATCGACGACTTGATCGTACCGGCGACAAAAGAAAAGACTATCACTAAGGCACAAGGCGAGATATCGAAAATCCAAAAGCGCTACGAACGTGGTATCATCACCAACGGCGAACGCTACAACCAGGTGATCGACACCTGGACCCGTGTCACCAGCGATATTTCCAACGACATGTTCGACAACCTGGCGGCCCAAAAAGGCGGGTTCAATCCGGTCTATATGATGGCCGACTCCGGGGCTCGTGGCTCCAAAGAGCAGATTCGTCAGTTGGCCGGTATGCGTGGTCTCATGGCCAAGCCGCAGAAGAAAATCACCGGTGGCGTGGGCGAGATTATCGAAAACCCGATCGTGGCTAACTTCCGCGAGGGTCTGTCGGTGCGGGAGTACTTCATCTCCACTCACGGCGCCCGCAAGGGGTTGGCCGATACCGCACTGAAAACCGCCGACGCCGGTTATCTGACACGCCGACTGGTCGACGTGGCCCAGGATGTTATAATCCGTGAGATCGATTGCGGGACTATCCTCGGGCTGGAAGTATCGGCCTTGAAAGAGGGTGAAGAAGTCATCGAGTCATTGTCCGACCGTATTCTGGGTCGTGTGACTCTTGACGACGTATACGACCCGATCAGTGACGAGTTGATCCTCGAAGCAGGATACGAAGTGCGTGAAGAACAGGCCACCGCGATCGAAGATGCAGGGATCGACATGGTGCGAATTCGCTCGGTCTTGACCTGTGAATCCAAGCGCGGCGTCTGCGGCCTCTGTTACGGGCGTAACTTGTCTAACATGAAAATGGTCGAAATCGGTGAAGCGGTTGGCGTGATTGCCGCCCAGTCCATCGGTGAACCAGGGACTCAGTTGACGCTCAGAACTTTCCATATCGGTGGTACGGCGGCCCGTATTGCCGAACAGTCACAAGTGGAAGCCAAGCATGCCGGCACGCTGACCTTTGAAGATGTCAAGGCGGTAAGCCGTGATGACGGCACCTCGATGATCGTCTCTCGTGACGGCGTCGGTGAGGCTCATATTGTCGATGAGAACGGCCGTGTGCGGACCCGTCTCAAAGTTCCGTATGGCGCCCACATGCTGGTTGATGAGGGGACCGAACTCAAAAAGGGTGATGTTATCTTTGAAGCCGATCCGTATTCCGGTGTGATTCTATCCGAGCGGGCCGGCAAAATCAAATTCAAGGACATCATCCGAGACGTGTCGGTTCGGGAAGCGCATGATGAGCAGACCGGTCTGATTCAGTTGATTATTATTGATACCAAAGAGAAAAACCTGTTCCCGACTGTCTTGATCGAAAGTCCCAAGGGTAAGACCCTGGCCAGTTACCGGATTCCGACCGACGCTCAGTTGCAGGTGAGCGATGGACAGGCCGTGCAAGCTGGTGATCTGATTGTCAAGATGCCGCGAGTGATCGCGAAATCTCGGGATATTACCGGTGGTCTGCCGCGCGTGGCCGAGCTGTTTGAAGCTCGCCGGCCTCATGATCCGGCTGTGATTTCGGAGATTGAAGGCGTTGTTGAATTCGGCAAAATCGTCCGCGGCCAGCAGCAGGTCATCGTTGTGGGTGAGCAGGAAGAGACCCGCGAATACCTGGTGCCGCATGGTAAACACATGATGGTTCACGACGGTGATCGAACCGAAGCCGGCGACCGGCTCTGTGAAGGCGCGATTGACCCGCACGACATTCTTGCCATTTTGGGTGTGTATGAGGCCCAGGCATATCTGGTGAACGAAATCCAGGAAGTGTATCGTTTGCAGGGTGTGAAAATAAACGATAAACATATCGAAACCATTGTCCGACAAATGATGCAGAAGGTGCAAATCGAGCACGTCGGAGACACCAACTTCCTCGAAGGTGAAAAGGTCGACAAGATCAGATTCTCCGAGGAAAACGCCCGCGTGATTGCCGAGGGGGGCGAGGCCGCAACTTCCAAGCCGTTGTTGCTGGGAATAACACGCGCCTCACTGTCAACCGACAGCTTCATCTCGGCGGCCTCATTCCAGGAGACCACCAAGGTGCTGACCGAAGCTGCGGTGGCCGGCAAAGTGGACTATCTGGTCGGACTGAAGGAGAACGTAATCATCGGCCACCTCATTCCGGCCGGGACCGGGGTGGGTAAATACAAGGCGTTGCAGGTCGAGATCGAGGAAGAAACAGAAGAAGCACCGGCCGGCGATGAACTTGAGGTTGAGGAAGCTGTCGAACCGCAGTAAGGCACGATTTTGGACAAAAAGTTGGACAAAAAGCGCTTGACACAATCCGTCAATCTAAGTAATATGCACGGCTGTTTATTATGTACAGCGAGAATAGGCAAACAGAGTTAGGAGATAGATTGCCGACCATAAACCAGTTGATCCGCAAAGGCCGCAAAAGAGTTTTTGAGGCGGCCAAAACACCGGCCTTGAAAGGTTCGCCCCAGAAGCGTGGCGTCTGCACTCGCGTGTACACGTCAACACCCAAGAAACCCAACTCCGCACTGCGGAAAGTGGCCAGGGTAAGGCTGACCAATCAGATGGAAGTAACTGCTTACATCCCCGGTGAGGGTCACAATCTGCAAGAGCACTCCATAGTGCTCATTCGCGGCGGCCGTATCAAGGACTTGCCGGGTGTGCGATATCACATCATTCGCGGCACGATGGATACCTCGGGCGTCGCCGATCGGAAGCAGAGTCGGTCAAAATACGGCACCAAGCGGCCGAAAGCATAGGTTTTTACTGAGATATGTCCAGACGAACCAAAGCCGAAAAGCGCCCCACACTACTTGACTTCAAGTACGGCGATAGATTAGTGACACTGTTTGTCTCCTGTCTGATGAAGCGAGGCAAACGGTCGGTGGCCGAGAGTATTTTGTACAACGCCATGGACTCAGTCGAGAAAAAGACCGGTCAGCCCGGGCTCGAACTGTTTCACAAGGCGGTCAACAATGTCAAGCCGGTTCTCGAAGTGAAATCCCGCCGCGTCGGTGGCGCCACTTATCAGGTCCCGGTCGAAGTACGGGCCGACCGGCGCACCGCCTTGGCCATCCGCTGGCTGATTTTGTATTCGGCTGCTCGCAGCGGCAAAACAATGGGTGAAAAACTGGCGGCCGAGTTTATGGCGGCTGCCAATAACGAAGGCGCATCGATTAAGAAGAAGGAGGACACGCACAAGATGGCCGAAGCCAACAAGGCTTTCGCCCACTTTAAATGGTAGTAGGAGTTTCTCGATCAACACGCTGAGGCGAATGAGAATAACTAATTGCTTTCCCAGGCAAGGAGGTGGTTGCAAGACCTTGACAGTTTGAAACACAAATTGCCAGTCTGATTCCTCCCTCCTGCTGAATCGATTAACCGAGCGTGAAAACGCTCACCGACGCAGTACGTGTCGGCCTACAGTGCGGTCAGCCAGGATTTTTTTTGTTAGATAGATAAACATGAGTCTGAATCACGTAAGAAATATCGGCATTATGGCTCACATTGACGCCGGAAAGACCACCACCACCGAGCGGATCTTGTTCTATACGGGCAAGACACATCGGATAGGGGAGGTACACGACGGAGCGGCGACAATGGACTGGATGGAGCAGGAAAAAGAGCGCGGGATCACTATAACTTCCGCCGCGACTACCTGTTTCTGGCCTGATCATTCCGGACAAGACCACACTATCAATATTATCGATACCCCCGGTCACGTCGATTTCACCGTCGAGGTCGAGCGCTCACTGCGCGTTCTTGACGGCGCTGTGGCTCTTTTCTGTGCCGTGGGCGGTGTTGAACCGCAGTCTGAGGCCGTCTGGCGGCAGGCCGACAAGTACGAGGTCCCCAGAATTGCCTACATTAATAAGATGGACCGGACCGGCGCCGACTTTGCCTTCACTCTCAAAGAAATGAACGAACGTTTCGCCACCCAGTGTGTCGCCGTCACTATTCCCGCCGGTGCAGGTGAGTTGTTCAGCGGTATTATCGATCTCCTCACCATGAAATTCCGCGTCTTTCACGAAGACTCAATGGGCACCACCTTTGATGATCTTGAGGTGCCCGAAGATATGTTAGCCACGACCAACGAATACCGTGAGAAACTTCTTGAGGCTGTGGCTGAGCACGATGACCATCTTTTGGAGCAGTTTCTCCATGACGAACCGCTGGACCCGGTCAAGGTGCAGCAAGCCGTTCGCAAGGCGACCATCGCCAACGACATGGTGCCGGTTATCTGTGGCTCTTCGTTCAAGAACAAAGGTGTGCAAAAACTGCTTGATGCGGTTGTCGATTTTCTGCCCTCGCCGCTGGATCTTCCGGCCATCGAGGGGCATGAGCCTGACAGTTCCGAGAAAGCACTCCTGCGCAAACCCGACTCCAATGAGCCCACCGCCGCTCTGGCCTTCAAAATCATGAGCGATCCGTATGTCGGCAAGTTGACATACATTCGTGTATACTCCGGTCAAGTCAAAACCGGCACCTACCTTTTGAATCCAAACCGTGGAATCAAGGAGCGCATTGCCCGGATTCTCAGAATGCACTCCAACAAGCGTGAAGATGTCAAAGTCGCCGATGTCGGTGAAATAGTGGCTGTAATCGGACTGCGCAAAACCACCACCGGCGATACGCTCTGCGACGTGAAACATCCGGTCATGCTGGAAGAGATGACATTCCCGGTGCCGGTCGTGGCCGTTGCCATCGAGCCGAAAACTCAAGCCGACCAGGACAAGCTCGACGATGCTTTGACCCGTTTGGCCGCCGAAGACCCGACCTTTCAGGTTAACTATGATGAAGAAACAGGGCAGACTATTATCAGCGGCATGGGCGAACTGCACCTTGAAGTTCTGACCACCCGCTTGATTCGTGAATTCGGCGTGGCCGCCTCGGTGGGGCGCCCGACTGTAGCCTACAAAGAGGCTATTACCAAGGAAGTCGAGTCCGAAGGCCGTTTTGTCAAGCAGAGCGGTGGAAAAGGGCAATTTGGCGTGGTCAAAGTCAAGCTGCGCCCGACCGCCGACGGAACTCATTTTCAATTTGAGAACAAAATCGTTGGCACGGCTGTGCCGAAAGAGTATATTCCCGCGATTGAGAAGGGTGTCAGAGAGGCCATGAACTCCGGCATACTTGCCGGCTACCCCCTGACAGGTGTTCACTGTGAATTGCTGGATGGTGATTCGCATGATGTAGACTCGAGTGATTCGGCTTTCCGGGTCGCTGGTTTTATGGCGCTACAGAGTGGCGCAAAGAAAGCGGAACCTGTATTGTTGGAACCGATAATGGATGTTGAAGTGGTTGTCCCCGAAGCGTACATGGGTTCGGTCGTTGGCGACCTCAACTCACGCCGGGGCAAAATCAACGGTATGTTGCCACGCGACAGCGCTACAGTTATTGCCGTGACAGTGCCACTATCGGAGATGTTCGGATATGCCAATTCCCTGCGCAATATCTCGCAGGGTCGAGCAAACTTTACCATGCTGTTTTCCAAATATATGCCGGTTCCAAGTGATGTATCGCAAAAGATTTTTCAACATGTGAGATAAACGGAGGTAGTCGGAGACTATGGCAAAAGAGAAATTTGAACGGACTAAGCCGCACGTGAACGTCGGTACGATCGGTCACGTGGATCACGGAAAGACGACGTTGACCGCGGCTATGACGATGGTTTTG
>JAOUBJ010000031.1 GCA_029860345.1 Candidatus Zixiibacteriota bacterium
TCACTCGTTCATTCATAGGACAGGTCTCTTTCCAGGGCACGAATCACCTCCTTGTCGATTCATACCCAATGTAACCTGTTACCTATGTCTCCGGTTTAATCTGTTACCTATCTGCCCGGTTCATACCGAAGCGGGGCCACCCCTCTCAAGAGGGGATGAAGAGAAGCCAATACAGTGTCATGCCGGACTTGATCCGGCATCCAGGCGATGAATCGCTCTTTTTGTGACCGGCGTATGTCCAAGTGCGCCGCCGGAGTCTGCTTGACCATGAGGCAGATGTGGACATCTGCCGGAGATAGAACATTCATGGCGCTGAGCGGCTCCGAGTGGCCGTTAAACCGTCCTCAGACAGTGCCACCGTCACCCGACTCGGGTTTTTGGTGCGGAATCGGAGCAGCGCTTGTGGTGCGTGTTGTTTCGGTGCGCTTTCCAGATTTCTGCGGCTTCTTGGTTTTGCGCGCAATTTGCTTAACTCTGGCCAGTGCCTTGGCTGCTTCTTCACCTTCTATAACATCTCGCTTCAGTACTTCCTTGCGAAGGATTGCATCCACTTCTGGCTTGTCCAGTTTAAGACCTTTGGATAACTTCTTCACTTCCCTCCGGATCAGAGTCACCACCGGGTCACTGAGAACTATATTGCCAATTACGAACCGGTTCACACTCTTAACTCTTTCATAGTAATCCTCCCGCGCCGACTTCTGGAGCCCGTCACTTGAAAACAGGAAAAGGACTTCCTGGTCCTCAAGCTTCTTTGGCCTTAAATCAAGAAAATCGAAAGACGAGACTAACTCATGCTTTACGGGCTTTTCAAACCTGATTCTGTGTAGCTCCCATCGGACGCCGTTGGTCAAGACAACCCATTGAACGCCCTGATTCGCTCCGTAGTTAACCGCCTGACGCAGATGGTTCTCTTTCAGTTCAAGACCAATTGCCTTTACTTCGACAAGATACTGTAGCTTGTCCTCAATCTTGATGGCTAGGTCACAGAACGTACCTCGGATAGCGTACTCTCTGGTGATTTCTGTATACTTGTCAAAACCCATTACATCGGAAAAGATGTCCTTGACGATAGCCACGGTATCGGCCTCGTTGATATCTCTATCCACAGCTGCCTTGAGGACACGCTGGAATTTCGGTACCGTCTTTGCGTAATGATCAGCCAGTTTTTTGGTTACACTTGCCATTCGCTGCCTCCCTCGCTGGAGTCATGAGTCATAGTTTCTAAAAGTAAAATGTATCCGATTGTCCGGGATGTCAACGCCAAACTAGATAAAGTGACCCCCACCACCTTCATACACTCTTCAGCCCGAGGATAATCCCGCTAAAGTGTTAGTCGTTGATACCGAATTAAGTACAATGGAGGAATCGATACCCGTAGCCGCAGATACTTCCGGGATCGTGCGATTCCGACAACGCAGTTGTTGAACTTAGAACATGTGAACGATCAAGAAAAAGTGCAAAACGCCCATGTATCAGATCGATAAAAAACCATACGGACCGCATCTTACTTTCTCAGGCTATATACCCAAGGACGAACTGGACCAGTGGCTGGTCGATAGCAAGGAGCTGTTGCCAACCCTCCCGGATGAGTTCGTCGTCTTTGTAGACATGCGGGATTTGGAACTGCTGGCGCCGGAATCACGTCCGACAATGGTCGAGGGTCAACGGTATTACCGCGCCCAGGGTATGCAGCGCTCGGTGGTGATCCTAAAAGACAAGATCACCAAACTTCAATTCATCGGCATCGCCAAGGAAACAGGTATCTACGAGTGGGAGCGATACATCGATGCCAATGCCGAACCGAACTGGGAGCAGATTGCGCTGGACTGGATTCTTAACGCCGTCGATCCGGACGAGAGCCAGAAGAAGGTCATGTCGGTCAGCCAGGATCCAGCCTAAACAAACAGCATGTACCCGAATTGCCAGGTCGGCGCAACAGCGCCGGCTTTTTCTTTGGCTTGTAGTCCGCCCGGTAAAGTATAGACCCCAATGACCGAATTACATTATATGGCCTCGGTTGCCGTAAAAGTCTGAATCTCCGCATCAGGAGACACGAAGACCAACAATGTACACAATAAAGAAGACATCATACGGTTTCCAATTCAGTTTCATGGGACACTTTCCCAAGGATGAGGCGAAGTTGTGGGCACGGGACGCCAGCCAGGCGTTTCTGACGTATGAGGGCAATCCGGGTGTCTTCGTGGATATGCGTGACATGGAGTTGATGCCGCCCGAATCTCGTCAGTATGTAATCGATGTCCAGCGTATAGCCCGCAAGAACGGGATGATTAGATCAGCGGTTATCCTCAAGGATAAAATCACCACCATGCAGTTGATGGGAATCGCCAAGGAGACCGGTATCTACGAGTGGGAGCGCTATATCGATGCCAATGCCGAACCGAACTGGGAGAAAGTTGGTCTGGACTGGGTGATCCACGGCATCGACCCGGACGAGAAATCACACGACGTCCAATCCGTCAGCCACGACTCGGCTTAGACAGACTCGATAATGCAAAATAAAAAGCCGGTGCACACACACCGGCTTTTTTGTCTGCTAACAGGTATCTCTGCTCTTAAAACCCGTAAATATCCTGGAACTTGGCCGTCATGTAGTCAACCAGCGGCTGGTGTGACAAAGGCTGGCCGGTCACTTTCTGCACCAGTTTGGTCGCCCGATAGCGAGTACCGTGTTGGTGGATATTATCCTTGAGCCACTGCCTGAGGCCGATCAGGTTGCCCTGCTCGATCTGCGCAATCAGGTCCGGCATCTCTTTTTTGGCTTGCCCGAAAAACTGCGCCGAGTACAGATTGCCCAAAGCGTAAGTGGGGAAGTAACCCATCAACCCGGCCGACCAGTGTACATCCTGTAAGCAGCCGTTGGCGTCGCTGTCCACTTCGATGCCGAAATAGTCCTTGAAACGACTGTTCCACTCACCCGGAACATCGGATGGTTTGAGGTCACCTTTGACCATGGCCCGTTCCAGTTCAAACCTCAGCAGTATGTGCAGGTTGTAGGTCGCCTCGTCGGCCTCGACCCGGATATACGATGGTGTCACGTTATTGATAGCCGCATAGAAATCATCGACCGATACCGAGGACAAACTATCTCTGAAAATACGCTGCGCCTGCGGGAAGAAATACTTCCAAAAAGATTTGGACCTTCCCACCTGGTTCTCCCACATACGCGACTGCGATTCATGGATACCCAGCGAAGCGGATTCACCCATCGGCATCCCCCAGTTGTTTTCTTTGTCCAGCCCCATCTCGTACAGTCCATGCCCGGCCTCGTGCATGATGCCAAAGAGAGCGTCGTTAAGACGTTTCGGATTGTAGCGGGTAGTGATCCGCGTATCGCCGGGGCCAAGGCCGGTACAGAACGGATGGGTGGTGACATCGAGACGACCGGTCTCGAAACTGTAACCCATCGCCTGAGCCACCGACTCGCCGAAGATGGCCTGAAGCTTGGTGTCGTAGTCGCGCTCGACGATAGAAACATCGGGGCGTTTCGGCGCATCTTTGACTTTTTTCAGCAGGATCACCAAATCTTTGCGCAGTTTCTCGAATGTATCGGCGACCTCTTCGACCGTTGCGCCCGGCTCGTAATCGTCCAACAAGGCGTTGTATGGTTCCCCTTCGTATCCATACGCCTCCGCCTTTTTGATGGTCAGGGCCAGCACTTTTTCGAACCAGGGTTGGAAATGTTTGAAATCGTTGTTGGCGCGGGCCGTCACCCACTCGCCCTGGGCCAGCGTGGTGGTCTTTGAGATTTCTTCCACCAACTCTTTGGGCAGCTTGGTCGCTTTGTCGTACTGGTATCGGGTCTCACGCACATTGGCCGCTTCCGGCGAGTCTTCTACTTTGACCAGATCGGAGCCTTCGATCTCCCCAAGCAAGTCGCCGACTCGTTTGTCGGTGAATTTCTCGTGAATCATACCCGAGAGCAGGCTCAACTGTTCGGCGCGCAACTGCGAGCCGCCGCGCGGCATGTAAGTACGCTCGTCCCACCCCAACACACCGGCTGAGGAAGCCAGTAGTGAAATCTCGTAACAGCGTTTGGTGAGTTCCTCGTATGCTTTTTTGGCTGACACTTTCGGTCTCCTTGCTATCAGTTTTTCAGACATATTCGTTATCCACAATGAACGCGGAGTATAGCCAAAAGTTTCTCCGGTGGCAAGCGGCGTTGTCATGTAGGTCGAAACCCCTGGTCCGAAGGACTGTCCTGAGCGCAGCCGAAGGGCAGGTTTCGACAATCGTGAGTGAGCGAGGCAGAGCGCGAAGCGCCAGGTACCGGCTTGCCGGTCATGCCGGACTTGATCCGGCATCCAGTTCTGTATTCAAGAACTGGATTCTGGCTTTCGCCAGAATGACAGATGCGGCCACCCGGCTACGGCCACAAATACATTGTGACCCGAACTGATACTCCATATATTCGCCACAAACTCAGGAGGTTATGTTGGCGCATGATAACAATCCCACCGCGGACGAGCTTCTCGACAAGCAATTCGATGTTTTAGACCACGGCTTTGTGAGGCTGATCGATTATATGGGTTCCGACGCCGCAATCGTGCAGGCGGCGCGGGTGAGCTATGGGGCCGGGACCAAGAAAGTCTCCGAAGATCGAGGTCTGATCCGCTACCTGATGCGCAACCGGCACACCAGCCCGTTTGAGATGGTCGAGTTCAAGTTTCATGTAAAGCTGCCAATCTTTGTCGCTCGCCAATGGATTCGTCACCGCACGGCCAATGTCAACGAGCTTTCCGGTCGCTACTCGGTGATGAAAGAAGAGTTCTACGTTCCATCAGAAGACGACATCCGTCACCAGTCAACCGACAACAAACAGGGCCGCGCTTCCGGCATGGCGCCCGAAGACCTGCGCCGACGGCTGGTCGAATACCTCAATAAGTCGCAAAAAGATACCTATGAAAGCTATCAAGGCTTTGTCGAGGATGACCTGGCCCGCGAACTTGCCCGGATTGCGTTGCCTTTGTCGTTGTATACCGAGTGGTATTGGAAGATCGACCTGCACAATCTGTTTCACTTTCTCAGACTTCGTCTGGATACCCATGCCCAACTTGAGATTCGTGTCTACGCCGAGGTGATGGCCGACATGGTCAAGGCTGTCTGCCCGGTGGCCTATGAGGCTTTCGAGGATTTCATTTTGAACAGTGTCGCCTTCTCCGGCCCGGAGTTATCTGTGCTCGGTTCTGCGCTTGAAAACTACGCGCCGGACAAGGACAGCCTGACAAAACAAGGTTTGTCCAAACGCGAGGCTGCTGAGTTGCTGGAGAAGCTGAAGCGGTTGAAGCAGTGACGGAAAATGCCGATGAGTGAGAAAAACACCCACGCTGTCACCGGTGCCTTTGGGTACTCCGGTAAGTATATCGCCCGGAAGTTGCTCGATCTCGGATACCCGGTAATCACGCTGACAAATTCACCGCATCGCAAGCATTCGTTCGAGAAAGAAATACCTGCCCACCCCTTTAATTTCGATCAGCCGGACAAACTCCGTGCGTCGCTTGAAGGCGTCTCAGTTTTGTACAACACCTACTGGGTCCGGTTCAATCACAAGACATTCAGACACTCCGACGCCGTTGCCAACACCGAGACACTGTTTCATGCAGCACAAGCAGCCGGTGTCGAACGAATCGTGCATGTCAGTATCACCAATCCATCGGAAGATTCACCCCTCGATTATTTCAGCGGCAAAGCAAGACTCGAAATGGCGCTGAAAGAAACCGACGTGAGCTACGCTATCCTCCGTCCCACCGTACTGTTCGGTAAGGAAGATGTCCTGGTGAACAACATCGCCTGGGCATTGCGCCACCTGCCTTTCATGGGTGTCTTCGGCGATGGACAATACCGGCTGCAACCAATCTATGTGGATGACTTAGCCGACCTGGCCGTGCAGATGGGAGCATCCCGCGAGAACACAATAGTCAACGCCATCGGACCGGAAACGTTTACCTACAGAGGCTTGGTTGAACAGGTCGGTCGGATCATCGGCAAGCGAAAACCGATTGTCGGCGTGCCGCCGACGCTTGGATATCTGGCCGGTTGGATGCTTGGGAAACTGGTGGGCGATGTGATGATTACCAGAGAAGAGATCAAAGGTCTGATGAACGACCTTCTCTACGTGGACGACTCTCCCGCCGGTGCCACCAAACTCACCGACTGGGCGACACAACATGCCGACACGCTTGGGAGAAAGTACACCAGCGAACTGAGCCGCCGCTCGGATCGTTCAACAGAGTACGAATCCAACTGACCGGAATGTGTCAGGACCACAAGGGTCCTGACCTACTGAAGACTCATGGTGGATTGTGTCAGGACCACAGGGATCCTGACCTACTGAAGATTACCAAAGAACTATTGGCACGGCTGCGGGGCCTGGCCCCCGGTGAAAAAGAAGTCTACCAAATAAACCAAATCTGAGATTTCAACCGCGCCGGATGCGTCCATGTCGGCTTCGTCAAGACAGGGCGGCGTTGGACCACCGGTGAACATGTAATCGACCAAGTAGATCAAATCTGTAATGTCAATAATGTCACCATCGGAGTAATCGACATTACCGCGCATTGATCCCAAACAGCAAACACCCGGCGTCAGCGTTGGAACATACAGCGGCAGGAAGCTTGAGGCGTCGGCTCCGTTTTTCTCGTAGGTCCCCGGCGCGATTACCATCGGCGACAACTCGGCCGGATAGTTTCCCGACACCGTCTGCGCGGGCGTCATATCCGCCCATTGAATGTCCAGCTCTCGGTCGACGGTATCGGGAGCAAAAGTGATATAGATACTGGCCACCTGATGTTGCCCCGCCGGTACCGGATAATTGCCGAAGATTTCCAGCGCTGCCACCAACAGATCACCAGAGCCTGTATCCACTCGCAGCGTTACCGACGGCGGAACAGCCCAGTATTCGTAGCCGACATTGTCCGGATCAACATCCACTGTGCTTATCACCGGTATCTCGCTGCCGATTCGCAGGCGCAGAGGCAGGTTGATTCCCAGTACATCATCGCTTGTGTTCAAACGCAAAGGCACGACCATTGCGCCGGTGCCCGCCTGTACAAAAGTCGGATAAGACAAAGTGACCGAACTGTCGGGCGTCGTGTCCGAAGGCTGAGAGGGTGGGCAGACATAGCCGGGGCCATATTGGAACAGCTTTGCATAGAGGAAAACTATGTCTCGAGGCGTGATGTTGGTGTAATCGTCTACGTCGGCGTTCAGAGGCACCAACGGCGGGACATCCCCAAGATACATGAATGACACGAAGGCGATCAGGTCGTGTATATCAAGAACACCATCGAAGTCGAAATCACCCGGCAGGTCACAGAACAAACTATCCTGGCAGACGTCACCGATACCATCCCCATCTGTGTCGATCTGGTCCGGATTGTAATGCGAGGGACAATTATCGTCGGCTGCGCAGATGCCGTCGGCATCAGGATCGTTGAAAGGATCGTTGGGACACACGTCGCAGGCATCACCGAAACCGTCGCCGTCTGAATCCTGCTGACCGGGATCGTAGTCATCGGGACAGATATCGCAAACATCACCCACGCCGTCGGCATCGGTGTCGGTTTGACTCGGATTAGCCGCAGCAAAACAGTTGTCGCAAGCATCGCCGACGGCATCGCTATCGCTGTCGGTCTGATCCGGATTAGGGACAGCGATACAGTTGTCAATTGAATCGGCCACACCATCGAAATCCAGGTCTATCCCGACACATCCGACATCGAAAGCACCGATCAGTACGTTGCATGCGTTGTTGGCAGACGCTGCAGGCGAGTTGGACGTAAGCGTGAAATCGCCTGCGTCCGGGTCACAGAATCCGGGCGGCGAGATTAGATTATCGGCACCAGGTGAACCTCCAAAGGCGATGTTCGGACTGTTGCCATAGAGAAGATTGCAGGATAGGTCGGTGACCGATGCGTTATGGATCCCATAACCGGTGCAGTTGACGACGACGTTGTTCTGAATGATCCCACCACTGAGTATAACCATACCACGATTATTGTTATAGAAAGTGTTGTTCACGATCTGCGCGGCGTAATGGTCGCCCAACGAGAAGTTTATGCAAGCATTGCCACCGTTGTTCAAAAACAGATTGTCGCGAATAATCGTGGTAGTCACAGAGTGGCAGGCAATAATATCCGGGTCTGAGTCTGCGAGCAGGTTGTCTCGAAAGATGTTATCACTAATCAAGAGAGAACTGTTGTCGTCAATATGGAAAACGGGGCTAAGGGAATCCTGTCCGGTGAATGTGAAACCTCTCACCTCTGCCCCGGCAACGGTGACATACTCCAATGTCACTACCCAGCCGGTCGGATTCATTGGCTCAATCGTGGTCAGGGTTGCGCCGCCCGAACTGAGAAGCGCAATTGCCTTGCCGTTGAAATTTGGATTCTCGGTGTACGTCCCCGGCGCCACCAGAACAGTATCGCCCGAGACAGCGGAATCAATCGCTGACTGAATCGTACTTTGATCGGCCGGCACATTGATAGTGGCCGCATTTACCTGCACTGAAGCAGTCAGAGCTGCTGCCAAAACCAGCCAGATCATCCCCAACATCCCTGTTAGCTGTTTCATTTTCTACTCCTGTGAATTCACCCTACGTGAATTGCTTTCTTGCGCTCCAAGGTTGAGTTGTGTCAATGTCGTTAAGGTCAAGAGAGTATGGGCGCTATGTTGTCATCTCTATGTTGTCTTCCAGGGCGTTCCAAGACGTTGCAAGCTGATTCCGTTAGTGGACCAACACGAGTTGGTGGGGCATTGTTCCCCGGTATATCGCATCACGCCCATCGTACCAGACGGTCAATGACGCATATCATAGGTTCACCCCGCCTTCTTCCTCAGTCTGGCCACAGCCTTATCAATGTACGCCACAGCCTCCGGGGTTTTGCACGAAGTGGCGCCGTGGTCGACCGTGACTTTGCCGATCCGTTGAGCGGTGGCAATGGCTTCATCGCGCAACTGAGGCATGTAGATACCAATCGATATGAGAGCAGAATTCATAGCATGTCGCGCACGATTGGGAGAAGTGTCGATCTCTTTTTCAATCGTCCGCAGAATCGAACCGCCATCTTCGAACTCGATTGTATGTCCCTTGACCAGTATCGATGACAGCACGGTGTAACCACACGCGCGCACGAATTCAGACCTGGACTTACGCCACTGTGCACTTTTTTTCGCCGCGAATGATGTCTTCGCAACCAACCCGGCCAGGAGATCGGACAAAAGATAGTAGTGGATACTTTTCACCCACTTGTCCGCCGAGCTCACGGCAAATTTATCTGGATCGGCAATCATAGTAGCGAATGTTTGCGCATCAGCGTTGCCCGACTCCCAGAGAGCCAAGGCCAACTCATGGTCGACTTTGATCTTTTTCTGCAGAACTTTCAAATTGGCGAAACTGACTCCGAACAGGTTGTCACCCGCCCCGTGCCGTTTGTAGATCTTCACCGCTTGCGCCGTTCCCATCCGTTTGAGTTCATTCATCACTTGTTGGTATGTCATAGTTTTACCCAGGTGCAAAAGGTCTCATGACTTGAAGACTTGTTATCAATTGCGAGCAATCAGGAGGTATAACAGATGAATGAACGAGTACGTTCCCACCAATCACTCGTTACCACCGGACGGCGGCCATGGCGCACGCAAAAACGGCTCCGCGATCAACGCCGCAGAGCCGTCTTCACTTCACACGATATGCGAAACTACTTGATCAGGGGACAGACAAACGACGGACCCATGGCCACCTGTTCCAGATGTCCCAGTCCGATATGTGTCTGGACCATCTCCCAACTCATCAGTTGAAAGTCAGCCGCACCGTCGCCGTCACCGTCGTGCGCCGCGATTCCATCGGCGGTAAACTGTAGCACATAGACCTGCCAGCGACCACCGTTGTAGTCCTGGTCGCCTGGTTTGGCTTCAGCCACCGGGTTCTGACCGTCAAGACCATCAAAGACATACAAGCCGTCCTTGGGACCCTTGTTCGGCAAGCTGTTGGGGGCGATTACGGTTTTGAATACCATGCCGTCTGCCCAGAAAGCGCCAAAGGGCGGGCCACCGGCGGTGGCTGTAGAGACGATCAGCAAGGCAATAGCGAGCAGACCGGTGAGTATGGTTCCCTTCTTCATTGGGACCTCCAAAGTATTAAAAGTTTAACGAACAGTTATGGACCCGTGTACTCCATGTGGCCTAAAACAGAAACAAATGCCTTGGAGTTCCCTGCTGACATGAAAAAGCGATATTTGCGTCGATTTAATTGTGCTCTCGACAATATTCTCTACCGGTGCACCAGGAGGTACACCACGCCCACCAGATTGAGTGCCCTCACTTGCGAATGGCCAGCGTGCGCAGAATCTCCTGCGCTTCGCCTGAGTACCAGGTCTCGATAAAAGCGTCCAGAGCTTGCTGCTCACCCTCTGCAATAATAGACGCAAGCGGCCCGCGGGTGAGTTGTTTGATGGCCCGATAGGCCGCCTTCGGTTTGGCGCCAAGCACTTTGGCCTTGGCGGTCGTGATTGGAATAAGGTCGTCTGAAGATACCACCTGATCGACCAGTCCAAGTTCGTGCGCCTGTTCAACCGTAAACAGAGTTCCATCGTTAAGAATCAGCTCCGCGTTGCGGTCACCAACACAGTATCGTAGCATCTCAGCACTGCCCCCAAACACAGCCACGCCGAGATCGATTTCGTTGAGTCCGATTCGTGATCGACCCTCGGCCACGACCCGATAGTCACACGGCGTGATCAGCATGCACCCACCGGCGGTGGCGTGGCCGTTGATTGCGGCGACAATCGGTTTGTCGAACATGAACAGCCGCAAAAGCAGCGCCGTATGCTTGGTTAGAAACCGTGTCAGGTCCTCTCGCGAGAGCGACAACAATTCCGGGACATCGAAACCAAACGAGAAGAATTTCTCGCGTCCGGTCAGGATCAGCGCGTCGACATTGGCATCGGATTCAAGTTGATCCAGCGATTTGTTGAAATCATCGACCAGCTTCTCGTTGATACTGTTAACTTTCCCGTGCGCCAGGGTCAGGGTGGCGATGTTACCTTCAATCGATACTATCGTCGTACTCATAACGTTCTCCTTGATGGCATGAATGCCGCTTTATTCGGTCATACTCATTGTCGGTCCGGTAGGTCGTATCGTTCGAACCAGCCAAACCCGGCCTCCTTCATCAGTCGCAGGAAATTGTCGTTTCCCAAAGGAAGTCGGTCGGCAACATAATGCAACCCAAAGTAACGCTGCACGGCATCGATGTATCCCTGCTCGGTGAGCTTTGCCACAGCCTCGGCCGCGAAATCTTCCCCACCGACATTTCGACAAACCTCTCGATAGTTTTGCATCCGTTCATCGGTCAGTTCCAGCTTGATGCCTGAATATTTCTCATTGAAGGCCGCCAGCAGCCGGTCGTCATCGATCTCCGAGTATTTCTCATTGTGTACTACAATCGAACGGTCCAGTTTCTTGCGCGGCTGCGGCCGCTGCTTGGGATAACCCAGGCAGAGCAGCACCACCGGGAAGACATGCTCGGGCAGGTTGCAGAGCTGCCTGATCTCAGCGATAGATTCTATAATGGTCCCGATGTAAACGGCACCGAGCTCCATGGCGTCTGCGGCTGTACAGATATTCTGAGCGGCGATAATAGTATCCTGGAAACCCATCCAGAAATGCCGGAACGAGTTGTTGGCTGTGAATGGCGCCTTCTGCAATTTTGCCCACTGTTTCAGACGCCGAAAGTCGAGACAGAACAACAGATTGGTTGGCGCCTGTCCAATGAAATCCTGATTACACCAGCCGGCAAGCCGGCGTCTCGTGTTCTCATTCTCTATCTTTATGATCGAATAGGGCTGGAGGTTTCCCGCCGTCGGCGAATGAACACCGGCATCAATTACACTGGCCAGAACCTCAGGAGGTATCTGCAGGTCTGTGAAGCTGCGGCAACTGGAACGTTCCAATAGCAGCCGCATGGTTTCGTTCGGGTAGGATCGATCCGGTTGTTCCCCCGGTCCGTGGTGTGAAGGTGTTTCCTGATCACTCATGCGCGATGTTTCCGTGTCCAAGGGTGGTCGTTTTCCGTACCTGTGAATTCAGCCACAATATAGCAAGCCAGTGAGTCTCAATCGAGCAAAAAAGAAAACCGGTGAAACGACGGGACTGGTCGGCCAAAAAAGACCGGGGCTATGAAATCACTCGTTGGATCAACGGTGACAGCCGAGCCAGGATTTCGTAGTTGATTGTGCCCGCCCACGAGGCCAACTGCTCGACCGTGAGGACCTCATCTCCGTCGCGACCTATCAGAGTAACTTCATCACCGGTGCGCACCCCTTTTATGTCGGTAATGTCGACCATGGTCAGATTCATGCAGACCCGTCCGCGCACCGGCGCGCGTCGACCCTTGATCAGAACATAAGCCAGGTTGGACAATTGACGATCATACCCATCGGCGTAGCCGATCGGCAACACCGCCAGGCGCGTGCGCGCGGTGGTACGATAGGTGCAGCCGTAACCGATGAATGAATCCGCCGGCACTTGCTTGATCTGAGTGACGCGAGTCTTCCATGAGAGCACCGGATGGAATAGATCGTTGCCACCTCCTTGCAGCCGGTAGGAAAGATAGGTCTCTTTCGACGGCCAGTGGCCATAGGCGGCGATACCGGGACGCACCAGATCGAAGCGTGTTTTATCGAACAAGATCAGGGCCGCCGAACAGGCGGTGTGCCTGAGACGTGGTCCGATTTTCAACGCTGCCATGCGTTTGACCAGGTGAGAAAAGTTCTTGAGTTGCTGTTCGGCGTAGTCGTGCGAGGTGGTATCTTCGATATTGGCAAAGTGGGTGGCGGCGCCGAATGGTTTCTTCAGCCCGGCATGTTTTTGGTAAATGGCAGCGAAGGCCGGCAGTTCTTTCTCGGTGATTCCCTGGCGGTTGGTGCCGGTTTCAAGTTTCAAGTGGGTCTTGATCTGCACCCTTTGTCGATCAGCAAGTTTCCCCAAAAGAGACAGGCGATCCTTGTCGAAGATCATCGGTTCCAGGTCATGTTCGATGACCGCCTCCAGATTGGCCGACGGGATCGACCCCAGAACCAGCACACGTCCTGTCCACCCGGCTTGGCGCGCCTGGCTGGCTTCCTCAAGACTGTGGACAGTCACATAGGTTACTTCCGAGTGCTCAGCGAGCCTTCCAATCACCTCCTCAAGCCCGTGCCCGTAGGCGTTGGCCTTGACACAAACAGCCAATAGCCGATTCTGAGCCAGCGATGAGAGCGATCGAATATTGTGAGCCAGGGCTTTTGACGAAAGTTCGATCCAGGTCAGCGAGGACATCTGCTTCATAGACTGTATATAATGCCCGCCTGAACCCCTGGCTACTAAAATGATGCAATGGTGTGTGTCTCGACCCCACCGCTGACAGTATCTGTTTTTTCTCAGGCTGGCAAATCCAAGAAATCCGTCGATACAAAAGTACAGGACTGTCTCAGGTAAGGAAGACTAATGCCCATTAATATCTCGCTGATTAAGGGTTCTTTGCGCCTATTCGAAACCCGTCGAGACAATGTCCGGCGGCGGTTTTATGAAATCCTGTGCAGTGAAAGCCCACAGTTGGACGCCGAGTTGAGCGATGATGACAAGCGCGTTCTGAGGGCGGTGTTTGATGAAGGCCTGGCCGTCATCCTAAGGCAGTTTCATACACCGGATCGACTCGAAGCCAGCCTGCTAAAACTGGGTGCCAAGTACCGAGGCGAGTGGATGAGGCCGGAGTACACTTCTTTCTTCCGGGATGCTTTTATGTCCGCCCTGGAAGAAGAGCTCGGTGCCGCCTGGTCACAGCCAACCTACGACGCTTGGGATGAGGCGCTCGGCATGGGTCTGTTGATCATCCAGCGCGCCCGGGAAACAACTTCGGCGCCTTCTGAAGCCTAAACAGATCAGCCAAAGCGAGAGATCATCTGCCGGATCAAACCGACATGACCCTCTTCGAACTTGGACAACCGTTCAAACATCTGCCTGCCTTCGTCTGACTCCGATCGAGCAGCCGCCTGTGTAAACAGGTCTCTTGCCTCTTCTTCCAGCCGCAGAGCAATCTCAAGAATGGAACCGACTGTCTCCGTGCCGGCGACTTCATCGATCAGTTGGCGGTGCTGCTGAGTCATCTCCTCGTCGATCTCGGGCAGACCGTTCTGCATAAGCACATCAGCCGTGCTGATCCACTTCTCACTGCGTACCAGCGAATCGTACTGACGCTCAAGGATTTGGAAGTGGTCTTTCTCTTCGCCGGCCAATTGCTTAAGAGATTCACGCAACTCTGAATCTTCGACCTTCTTGGCGGCTTCGATGTAGAACACGTAACTGGCGACCTCAGACTGGATTCCGGATGTTAAAGCGGCCAGAGTATCGGGGTGTACGGCGGACATATTTTTTTCCTCATTTGGTGCGTTCAGTGCTGGTAAACCAAACCAGCAGTCCGATCAATGTCCGCCAAGTTACAGCCTGTGTGGCGTTTGTCAAGTGGCGACAGGCAAGCCTGTTTTTTTCGCTTCGCGCACTTGTAACCTCATGCTGAGCGGAGTCGAGGCATGGATTCAGGTAGGTCGAAACCCCTGGCGTGAAGGGATGCCGAAGGCAGGTTTCGACAACAGCAGATGTGGACATCTGCCGGCCACGCATAGAATCGTCGGGACCACAAGGGGTCCCGACCTACTGTTCTGACACGATTAAAAGAGAAGATGGATTCCCGCCTGCGCGGGAATGACATAGGGGCGCGGGAATGACAGAGGGGCGCTGAAGGACAGACCCTTCGACTGCGCTCAGGGTGACATACTCGACGCGCGAAGCGGGAGGAAGTGGTTCACCACCTTCGACTGCGCTCAGGGTGACATACTCGACGCGCGAAGCGGGAGGAAGTGGTTCACCACCTTCGACTGCGCTCAGGGTGACAT
>JAOUBJ010000032.1 GCA_029860345.1 Candidatus Zixiibacteriota bacterium
GACATTCGAGATGCTCTTTCGTACCCCAAACCACTTTGGGTTTGCGGCTGTCGGTACCATCATCGACAGCACGGTGGTGGAGGATGTCATGACAACCCGCTATCGAGTGTCTGATCCGGCGCCAAACGTGTCATTCAACATAGGTATCTTCACGACCCACAGACTGACCGAAAAAGAGATCCTGCCCAAAGGTGTTCATTTCACCAATCCTCGGCACAAAGAACTCCTGAACGGCTTGACATTGCACACCGTGGCTCACAACCGCGACGTGGAAAAACATGTAGCCCGCGACGTAATGGGAAGTCTGCAACTGTTCGAACACCACTTCGGCCAGTTGCCAATTGACAAACTTGTGGTCGCCGAAATACTCGCTCTTCATTCGGAATCGTATCCCGGTTTTGTGCAGATGGGCCTGATGACTTTTCTGCGTTCGGACCCCTCAGGATACCAGCGCATGCATCGCAGCCACGAAGTCGCCCATCAATGGTGGGGGTTCGGTTCCGGCGTTGGCTTTAAGACTTATCATGACAAGTGGCTTTCTGAGGGCTTTGCCGAATACTCGGGCATGCTCTTTCAGGAAGAAACAAGCGGCCATAAAAAGTTCCTCGAGGTTCTGAAGGAATACCGCGAGGAAATCTTCGGCGCTCGAAAGTACTTGCTGACATCCGGCGCCGAGTCCGGTCCGATAATCATGGGCAGTCGCACCGCCAGCACCAAAACGAAGGGTGATTTTGATCTGGTGATCTACAAAAAGGCCGCCCTGGTGCTTCACATGTTGCGAAATCTGTTGATGGACCTGGGCAACTTCAGCGATGAACGATTCTATTCAATGATGAAGGACTGGTATCTCACCAATCGCGGTCGCCAGATGACCACGAATGATTTCAAAGAACACTGCGACAAACATTTCGGCATCGACATGGCATGGTTTTTTGATCAGTGGGTTTACGGCAACGATCTGCCGACCTATCGCTTTTCATACGAGTGCAAACGCGACACGGGCGGGGTATTTGTCTGCCCCTGTGAAGTCAAAACCGAAAATGTGGGGCCTGCTTTTCAAATGTATGTTCCGATTGAAATCGAAATGAGGGACAAGCAAAAGTTCTATTATCGCCAGCTTATCACCGGTCCAACCACTGTTTTTGATATAGCGGGGCTTGAGGATATGCCTAAAAAGTTGCGGTTCAACCCCTTCGAGTCTGTCCTGGCGGATGTAAAGCAGTAAAACCCCTCCCCATCACCCGGCTTTAGGTAGCCGAACTCTTTTCACTTTTCCCAAAAAGATGCCAACCAACCGGAACCACAGGCCGTAGTCCGGTGTTGTGCTAAATATAACATAGGAATAGTGGCCTACGTGGGTTCACGTTAATGGGATTAGCATGAGCAGCAAGCCGACTCCAAAAAACGGACCGTCGACACCGGATGATCAGAGTGAAGTCCTGGTCAAGGGCTTGATAGTAAAGATCAGGCAGGGCGACAAAGCAGCCTTTACCGAATTGGTCAGTCGCTATCGCAATCAGGTGGGAGCGTTGGCCTATCGTATGGTCAGCGACTACGACGAGGCAGCCGATATCACCCAGATCGTTTTCATGAAAATGGCAAAGAACATTTGGCGCTATGACGACAACAAGAAATTCTACACCTGGCTCCACCGTATCACCGTCAACGCCTCGATCGACTATATCCGCAAACACCGCCGGCATCAGCATGAGCCGCTTGAGGAATTCCACGACATTCAGGAATCCAATCGTCGGGGTCCTGAGTTCAATTATCAGCGCCGTCAGTTGAGCCACCAGATCGAATGCGCCGCCAACACTCTTAACGACAAACAAAAGTCCGCCTTCATGCTGCGCGATATCGAGGGTTGCAAGCTCGACGACGTGGCCGACATTATGGAAATGCCGGAAGCGACGGTGCGCTGGTATCTTCATCGCGCCCGCAGCAAAATCCGCAAAGAGCTTGTCAGGCGTTGCCCCCAGTTGCTGATAGCCCTGGGCATTCGCTGAACCGTCAGTTTTTCTTGAACTTCAGGGGTCGGTTTACGTTATATTAGACCGTTATGGCTAAGACTGATGAATTGACACTGGCGATTGACGGTTTGCGTTGCGCCTCTTGCGTCAGCAGTGTGGAAAACGGACTCACCGGCCGACATGGCGTCGAGACTTGCCAGGTCAATCTGGCCACCAAATCCGCGACTATAAGCTACGACAGCACGACAACTGATGCCCAGGGGATAATCAAGCAGATCGAACAACTTGGTTTTTCAGCCGCCGTTGGTCGCCCCGATTTTCTCGCGGCAAGTAAGCGTGAAGTGATCACGGCCAGACGGCTGCTCCAAATCTCGGTGGTGCTGACCATACCTCTGGCAGCGGTTGCCATGTGGCCGATGTGGGCAGACCGGTCGCTTGTTCCGGCGCCGTTCGACGCCCTTACGCAGGCGCTTCTGGCTGCGGTTGTACTTCTTTATGGCGGTCGCACAATTCTTATGGATGCAGCCATTCAGACCCGCCATCTGCGGGCCAACATGAACAGCCTTATCGCCATGGGTACTTGCGCTGCTTTTGGCTGGAGCATCTACTTGCTTCTGATCAACTGGGATTCCGGTATCTCACCGCCTCTGTTTTTCGAATCGGTCGGCATGATCATCACGCTGATTCTGCTGGGCCGTTTTCTGGAAGCGCGGGCGCGGGGACGGGCCGGGGATGCCATTCGGGCGATGATTGATTTGCGTCCAACCATAGCGACTGCCATTATCAACGGTGTCGACATCGAGATCGATGCGTCAGCGGTACAACCCGGTATGATACTGCTGGTGCGTCCGGGTGAGCGATTGGCCGCCGACGGTGTGATAGTGGAAGGTCAAGCGGTGATTGACGAGTCGATGCTGACCGGAGAATCGCTCCCGGTCGAAAAAGTACCATCGGATAAAGTGGTCGGTGGATCGGTCAACGGCAATCGATCATTCAAGTTCCAGGTCACGGCCACCGGCGAAAAAACGTTTCTGGCCGGCATGGTCAGGCTGGTGGCCGAGGCGCAGAGCCGCAAAGCACCAATACAGAAACTGGCCGACCGGGTGGCTGCGCGCTTTGTCCCGGCTGTGATCTTGGTGGCCCTGGTTACTTTGGCCGGATGGTATTGGTTGGCGCCGGACAGTCCCCTGCTTATTCAATGTGTAATCTCGGTGCTGATAATCGCCTGCCCCTGCGCCCTGGGTCTGGCCACCCCGACGGCCATCCTGGCCGGGACCGGAAGGGCGGCGCGGGAAGGAATCATCATTCGTGGTGGCGATATACTCGAACGAATAACTCAACTGAACGCCATCGTCTTTGACAAAACCGGAACTCTAACCTGCGGTGAACTGGAAGTGGTAAATGTACGCTCGGTCGATCCCTGGTCCCGGCGCGAACTGATCCGCATGGCCGGCTCGGCTGAGAAACAGAGTAACCACCCGCTGGCAAAAGCAATTGCGCAGCTCATGGATAAAGAGCAGATCGATGCCTCCGAAGTCAGGAATGTCCAGGATCGACCCGGCTTCGGCGTCGAAGCACTGTATCGCGGTGAGCGCCTTCTGATAGGAAACGAAGCGCTCTTGAAGACAGAGCAGATTGATCCTTCGGCTTGCAGGGACACAGCCCAGGAGGAGATGGAGCAGGGTCAAACGGTTGTCTTCGTGGCCCTGGGCGGTAAACTGGCCGGTCTCATTTCGCTCGGTGATCGCCTGCGCAACGATGCGGCCGGAGTAGTGGCACGGCTTGGCAAGATGCTGGAGCGAGTCTCCATGCTCTCCGGGGACAACTATCGGACGGTAGCTGGTGTCGCCCGCTCTATTGGTCTGGAGTATTTTGAAGCTGAAGTCAGGCCGGATCACAAACAGCAGGTGATCGAATCGTACCAGAAGGCGGGATTCCGGCTGGCTATGGTTGGCGACGGCATCAACGATGCTCCCGCCCTGGCCGCGGCCGATGTCGGTGTTGCTATCGGTGGCGGTACCGATGTGGCAATTGAAGCGGCAAATGTCGTCCTGGTCAGGTCCGAATTGGCTGACCTGCCCAAGATGTTCCGAGTAGCCGACCAGAGTATGAAGGTAATCAGGCAGAACCTCTTCTGGGCTTTCTTCTATAATGTTCTGGCTATTCCGTTGGCCGCCGGACTCTTCTATCCACTGTTCGGCTGGACCCTCTCGCCCATGGTCGCCGCCGCCGCCATGGCCTTTTCATCGGTATTTGTTGTCACCAATTCCCTAAGGCTAAACCGCCGGGCCTTGTAACCACAGCCGGTTGCCGGTACCGCCGGGGTACGACATAGGTCCCACCTCCCCAACTGTGCATTAATTGACCGGGACACGAGGGGCGGACTGTTATGATTTTCTCAGCCAGACCGACTAGTATATAGATAGAGGGCTGATTTCGAAATACATACGATGAGTTGCAACGGGATGACTTCGAAAACCGATCAAGTAGAACACAAACCTGAGTCAAATGATGCCGTTGAGCAGATCGAAGCCGACAAGTGGCTGGAATTCGTTTCCGTACTGCTTCACGACATGGAATCGCCGTTGGCTTCAATGAAGTACCTGCTCAAACTGCTCGACGAGAAAAAACTAAACCTGGCCAAACCGTTGCATCGGCAGATTGTGGCTTCGTCGCACATCGCCATGGAGCGAACGGAGTCAATCATCTATGATATCATGGCTGTGGCCAAGGCCGGCAAGATGGGCATTCCCTGCAATCCCGTGCCGCTCGATGTTCTACCCGTCGTCCGGGAGGCGATTGTCCTCGTCCAAGGATCGGCTCAGGAACATAAAATCGACATGAGATTGACCGGCAATCTTTCTGAACAAATAGTAAAGGCCGACACCGGACTGCTTAAACGAGTATTGGACAACCTCCTGTTCAATGCTGTTCGGCACACTCCGGAAAACGGCGAAATAGTCATCTCGATTGATGAGCAGGCCGATTCGGTCTATATCCATATCAAGGATTCCGGTCCGGGGTTGGGTGATGTTGACCCGGAGGTCCTGTTTGAGAAATACGGGCAGCTAAAACTGAGGACGGAAGGTCGCCATCGCGGTGTCGGCCTGGGTTTGTATTTCTGCAAGCTGGCCGCTATGGGTATGGGCGGAACGATCCTGGCCGATGATCACCCCGAGGGAGGGGCAGTCTTCAGTACAAAACTACGCAAGGCAAAAGGAGGCGGATAATGAGCGCAAAGATGGACGCCGAGTCGTATCTGCGAAGCGGCTCAAACGAACTGAGGGTCCTCGAGTACCGAACGACCGGCATGTCATTCGGCATCAACATCCTCAAAGTTAGCAAAATCGTTTCTGATCTCAATCACTTCACCGACGTACCGGGTACCCACACTGCCGTGAAAGGTGTCTTCCGTGACATGAATCGGCTGGTGCCGGTGGTTGATCTGGCTGAATTCCTCGGCGTCGCCGGTGAAAAGACCAAGAGGCAAAAGGTGATTGTCACCGAATTCTTCGGCACCCAGACCGGATTCTGGGTGGAACAGATCGATTGGATACATCACTTCCGCTGGGAGGACGTAATCGATGCCGAGTCTGTCTTCCAGGGTATCGATCATCGTTATGTCATCGGGATTGTCAAACCGACCGAGGAGCGGATGGTACTCCTGTTGGATTACGAGACTATTCTAATGGATCTCTGCCCCCACCTGCAAAGGGATGACCTGGAGCGCGGTGGTGTCGATGTGGACTTCACCGGCAAAAAGATCCTGGTGGCCGAAGATTCACCGGCGGTGCGAGCCATGTTGGTCAACGAGCTGACCGAGAACGGTGGTGAAGTAGTTCAGGCCGGCGACGGTCAGGTGGCCTGGGATCAGTTTCAGAAGCAGGAATTCCATCTGGTTATTTGTGATGTCGAGATGCCGCAGATGGACGGTCTCAATGTGGTGCTGCGCATCCGTCAGTCGGAACGCTCCGACACGCCGGTGATAGTCTATTCGTCGATCGGCGATATCGGCATGAAGGCTCGGGCCAATTTCCTAAAAGCTGATGCTCATATCACCAAACTCAACATGGACAAACTCCTCAGCAGTGCCGACACACTGCTACGCGGTGAGAAACTGGAAGCTGACACCGAGGCGATTGCCGAATCTGAAGAAACAGAAGAAGTCCAACTGGTGTCGGTCGAGTAGGCACCGGCTGTTTTTTCGCCCGATCTTTGCTTTGTATACAAGCGCCCCGGGTCTTTGCAGAACCCGGGGCGTTTTTCTGTTGGTTGATCGGCCCTTGCGATGTTCACGGAATTGTCAGGTTGTGTTGGGTCCTGAAGCCCACCGAAGGGGCTTGTTGACAAACCCGGTTTACGTTGTGTCGGGTCCTGAACACGCCGAAGGCGTGGTTGTGACCCGACACACAACCCTTTGTCAGACAACCGCGGCGGGTCTCACGAATTCGCTGGCACGAATCCGAAGGACCCACCGCCCCACGCTACGCCCGCGATTTCACTACTTCCGACAATCCCGGTTTTCCCCCACGCATTCATTTGCCAACAGACTTCCCAATTGTTAAATTGTCTCCTCGTTAAGGAGACGAACATTGTGATGAAGCGAATTCTGACACCCCGCGCCGCCTTGGTCCTGTTTATCGTGCTGGCCGTGGTTATCCTGGCCCAGGCGGTCTGGTGGATCGTATTCATGGCTCAGATGGTCGATGAAAAAGTCGAAATAGCCGTCGAACTGGGCGCCGCCCCGGACTACGTTGAACAGCTACATGACCAGGAAGTTGGTCGGCAGATTATGCTTGGCATGGAGGGAATCTTTTTTCTTGTTCTTATACTACTCGGCGCCTGGCTGATCTATCGCGCCCTGGTTAAAGCTGAGGAACTGAAATTCCATCAACAGAATTTCCTGATGGCCGTCACCCACGAACTCAAGACGCCGCTGGCTTCGATGAAAATATATCTCGACAGCATGAAGTCTGACAAGATCGCGGCGGCCAGAAAAGTCGAAATAGTGCCGCGCATGGAGGACGATGTCCTCAGACTGGAGAAACTGGTCGAGAACATTCTGGACGCCGGACGGTTCGAGCGTTCCGGTTATCAGTTGTCCAGACAGAAACTCGATCTCTGCACCCTTGTCGACAAAGCTCTGGACGACCTGGCCAGGTTACCTTCGAAAGTACCGGTCGAAGTCGAGTGGTCCGAGACAGAGCCCACCGAAATCAACGGCGACCCGGTGGCGCTGAGACGAGCCATCAACGCGATCCTTGAAAACAGCCTAAGGTACAACGAACAAGATTTGGTCCGGCTTTGCATCATTCTCAATGTCGAAAGAAACCGATGTAGATTGAACATCAGCGACAACGGTATCGGCTTGTCCAAAAAGGAATCCTGCCAGGTGTTCAACCGGTTCTATCGGGCCGGTCAGGAACTGAGCCGCAGCCGACCCGGCAGCGGACTGGGGCTGTTTCTTGCTCGCGAGATCATCCGCGCCCACGATGGGGACATCAACGTCAAATCCGATGGACCCGGCCAAGGGTCGACTTTTACTATAATCCTGAAGACTGAGTTGAACAATGAAGCGAATCCTGCTGGTTGAAGACGATCCCAACATCGCCGACGGCTTGGTAATGAACCTCGAGGCTGAAGGATACGAACTGCTGTCCGTCGACAACGGTTCGCGGGTGATGGAGGAGTTCGCCAAAGGGAGTTTCGACCTGATCCTGCTGGACATCATGCTGCCGGGCGTCGATGGTCTGACCTTATGCAAGCAGATCAGGGCGTCGGGGTCGAAGATACCTATCCTCTTTGTAACGGCTCGTGATCGGGATGACGAAAAAGTTGAAGGACTTATTGCAGGCGGTGATGACTATATTGTCAAGCCGTTCAACATGGCCGAACTTTTGGCGCGTATCCAGGGGATTTTCAGACGGCTGGCCTGGCTGGGCAGCGAGGAGGATAGTAGTGATCTGTTCGAGTTTGACGGTCGCCGAATGAACTTCAAAACCTTTGTGGCCGAAGGTCCCGGTGGCCGGTTCGACCTCAGCCGTCGCGAGTGCATGGTTTTCAAGTATCTATCCGAACGGCGCGGCGAGGTGGTCAGTCGCGATCAACTTCTGGACGGCGTGTGGGGATACCACGCCTTCCCCAGCAACCGCACGGTGGACAATTTCATTTTGAAGCTGCGTAAGATATTCGAGAATGATCCCAAAGACCCGCAGTACATAGAAACAATCCGCGGCGTCGGGTACCGCTTCAAAGCCTAGGAATAGCGCATCTGGCCGTGTCATGCCGAGCGCGGTCGGAGCATGTGTGTTGCACCCCGGCATAGAGCCGCTGTTACCAACCCGCGTAGGTGTGTCAAAGCGCCAAGTTCACAAGACCCATGTATGGCATATGACCCAAGTATGGCAAAAGACCCATTCATGGCCAAAGAGCCATTCATGGCCAAGCTTGCTTGCTACATTTGCAGTCCGTCGATCCAGCCAATGGCCAGGGTGTCAAACGGCCTTGGATTGTAACCCATGATCCCGACCAGTTTCTTGCGCACCAGTCCGGCTACTATCAAGCCATGTTCCGGATGCTCAAGTGCGATTGAAAAGTCGGGAAACCTGAATCCCTCGGGCATGCGGACGACTTCTCCTTCGGCAGCAGCGTATTTGGACAGTTTGGTGTACTGTAGCCCCCCCTCATCCAACATAAGAAAAAAGAGGGTGGTGTCATTTTCGATGGCATAGCTCGTGGTGTAGACTTTTTCAAGAGAGACCCCCTCCAGGAAACCGTCGGTGTGGTACCTATTGGAGGCGCCGATCTTGGCGGCGAGTGGAAAGAGCAAGAAGTACATCGGCTTCGGTTTTTGTTCGATGCGGCTGTTGATCTCAAGGGCCAGCCGTGATCGGGCTTGGCTGGTCTGGGGCGTCAACTCCTCCACCGATAATGTGACCACATAGTCACCGGCGGCGGAGTAGAAACTGTTGCCCGATTCGAAAGATTCGGAACCGACGATCCCCAAAGGAGTGCCGAACGTTTGCAGTCGGGCGAAGAAGCCATAGGCCTCTTCGGGAGTGGGAAACTGAGCGATTTCGACCGAGATCGGCACCCCCTGCACCTTGTAGCCGGCTGCCGACATGCCGATAAACCGATACGCCCGGTAATCGACGGCGCTTGATCCCAGATAGTCGTCGGCCGTTTCAGGTTTTACCGTGCGAACCTCTCCCACCTTTACGATATCATAGACAGACATAGACGGTGGCATCAAAGTATCGGCATAATACGCCTCCGGCGGCTGTATCGGTACCGTCTGGGTGGTTTCTTTTTCCTTCTGTCCGCAGCCGGCCGCCAGGGCCAATAGAATCAAGCCGAGATATCCGACAATCTGGTTCTTCATAGGGGTCCTTAAGCGATATAGAGAACGGCAACGACGGTCGCCAACCATAGTATCACGTTGATCAGGATTGGACGGTCGCTGATCAGCACCTCGGTCGGCGAGCCGCCTCGTTCTTCCTTATGAATAAGATAAAGGTACCGGAAAATCCCATAGACAACGAAAGGAATGGTCACAAAGAGATTCTCGGTGCCGAGTTTGCTGGAAACCTCCGGTGAGAACGTGTAGAGCATGTAAACCACGGCCACCGACGCCGTAACCACACCGATAAGTTGGTCCAGCAGGTAGGGGGAGTATTTGCTCAGGATTGTGCGATGGGAGGCGGCGTCACCTTCGAGAAACACCAACTCGTGTCTTCGCTTACCGAAAGCAAGAAAGAGGGCCAGAAAAAGCGTGTTGATCAAAAGCCACTTGGAGGCCGGTACGCCAATAGCGAAGGCTCCGGCATAGGCCCGAATGACAAAGCCAACAGCAATACTCATTGCATCCACAATCACAATGTTCTTCAACCAGAAGCTGTATGACAGATTGAGACCAAAGAAAAGAAGACTGACGACAAAGAACGAACTGTTAATAAACCATGCCCCACCCAGTGCGATCACCAGAAGCCCGGCACAATAGACCATAGCGGCCGACTTGGAAACCCGTCCTGAGGCAATCGGTCTGTCTTTTTTCAAAGGGTGGCGACGATCCTTGTCACAATCGATCAGATCATTGAGTATGTATACCGACGATGACAGCAGGCAAAAAATGAAGACCGCAATGACAGCGATCTCAGTTGCAACAGTGTGAATCGCTTCACCTGAGAAAATCAAGGCCGCCAGGACCACACCGTTCTTAAGCCATTGCGACGGCCGAGCCAGCTTCACGAAGGAGACAAACATAACCGATTATAGGAAAACACTAAACTGCGTTCAAGCTTAATTGTGGAAGGGGAGCGCCTGGGTGATATGTGGATGAAGTTGCCTCAGGAATTCGACAGCCACTCGGTCGGCAGCTTCCAAGTCCCCATTCAACAAGGGCAGCGTCAAGCGCACAAAGGCTGCATCGGTAGGTCTCAAAAGGAGTGAGTTGACGGCCAGGTCCCACTTGACGGCGTACTCGCCGGTCAGGGCACCACCTCTTGTCTCGTACCAATAGTACATTAGTTGCTGCGAGTTCTGTTGAGCGATGACCAGGCGGTTGATGGTCCTGTTTTCTCCGGATTGCAGTTGAATCGTGAAGGGCTGGTGGTCTCTGATCCGCCAGCCACCACCCGGCAAACACTGACGTGGTGAGTGCATCTGACTGCCATACTCCTGCGAGGCAAAGTAGGCGACAAAAAGCCAGTAGTAGGTTCCGGACAAATCGCGATACAGCCTGAGAGTCGTGGTGTCGGCTTGCAGCACCTCATAGTTGAATTCCGGCAGCCTTCGCTCCTGCCCATAGTAGTCGGATGTTTCAAGCGGAATCGAGTCAAAGGTCGGCGGGCGATCCGGTGACTGTCGAACAAACCTGAGATAGTTACCGAAGATTCCACCTACCAGAATTATCATTGCGCTCAGTATAGCCGCTTTCATTCGAATATCCTTCTTAACAGCCCGGCAATCAGGGCAAGGAGAATAAAGGCAACGACAAAAACTATCAAACCCATTATCGAGTGTGTCGGCTCGACTGTGACATCGACCGATGCTCCATAGGCCAACACGGCCGAGACAAACACCCGGGCCACGTTGGCAATGATAGCTACCGGCGCCGTCGAGATAAACAGAAGCGTTCGGGCGCCGTTGTGCTTAAGCGTCAGGTAAGCATAGATCGCCCCCAACGCGGCCAGCGATACCAGAGATCGAATTCCGGAGCAGGCTTCGGCCACCTCCAGGGTGATACCGCCAAGATGGATGATATTACCCTGTCGCACGGCGCCGGCGCCGAGAAGGTTCAAGGTAGCAACGGTGATCTTCGAAGCAGCCAGTTGCATGGGTAAGGTTGCCGAGTAGTAAATCACGTATGGAATTGGGATCATGAAAACCAAAAAGGCCAACTCAAACCAACAGCATCGAATCATCTTCGATCCAAACAAGAAGTAAACCAGGCCAAACAGTGTCACCACCAACGAAAAGCGTATCGTGAAATATTCCGCCGCGCCGTTAGCAACTATGAACAGGAACATCCCGGCGGCCACCAGCCACAGTCCAGAAGCGTCGATCCGGCCGACATTGGCCGCCAGCAACTGGCGTTTACGGTACAGGAGGTAGCCGGACATGAACGGTATCAAAAAACCGTGCGAGTAGTTGGCATCTTCATACCAGTTCACCACCAGATCTATCAGCGCCGGCAGATAGATCAAGGCCAGGGCCGCAAACGGCAGCCACCATCCGCGCGGCGTTGTTCCGGAATTTGTTTTTACAGCGTTCACGTTCTCCATGCTGAGTCTAATCATATAGACACGGCTGTGGTCGGGCAATCTTCAAATTGACAGGGTGATAAATCACAATTTCGTGCTTCTCGCGGTACGAACCGTCACTCCAAACGAAGTCGAAAACTGAGCGTCGCCAAGCGAAAAAACCGGCTTGCCGGTCATTCCGGCGAAGGCGGGAATCCAGTTCTTCGCTACCCCGCCTATTGGGCTTGTTGAAAAAGTGCCTCTGGCCCGTTGCGGTGGGTCCTGTCCGCCGCGGCGGACGCCAGCGAATCCGTGTGACCCGCCGCCCATGTCTGACAAGTAGTTGCGTGTCGGGTCACAAGCACGCCTTTGGCGCGTTCAGGGCCCGACACAACGTAATCAGGGTTTATCAACAAGCCCTATTACCCTGGTGCAGGTGGGTTCCCCAGTAATCACGAATGATCCCACCCGCCGCAAAGCCTCTGGGTGGGGTACCGTGGTGTTGGGCGACCCCGCCCGATGCCTATCGCGCATCCTGACAGCACCTGTGACCTTTTTCCGGAAGACGAGGCCATTTCGAGGTGCTCTCGGTTTGGTATGAACCGGGCAGATAGGTAACAGATTAAACCGGAGACATAGGTAACAGGTTACATTGGGTATGAATCGACAAGGAGGTGATTCGTGCCCTGGAAAGAGACCTGTCCTATGAATGAACGAGTGA
>JAOUBJ010000033.1 GCA_029860345.1 Candidatus Zixiibacteriota bacterium
TACCGGAGGAACACTTCGTGCATTTCATACAGGCGTACAATAACACGCCCCGAAAATGTCTGGACTTTTGGACCCCGGCAGAGGTATTTTGGAAGGAACTGTTGCACTTCAAATGTGAATTCACCTTTTCGCCTGCGCGGGCATGACAATGGGGTAGGCGTGACAACTGGGACGCGCGAAGCGCATAAAGTGATTTATCACCGCGGAGCGCATGGGACCCATTTATGGGTGATTTATTACCTCGGCGCATGAGGACAAACACCGCGCACGGTGAGATCGGCGGGTTTGAGGACAAACCCGCCCTACAAGAATCTCTGACGACTACAGCTTGGCCGCGACGGCCTCTCCGACTTCAAGAGTCGTGTTGTTGCCGCCCATGTCATAAGTCCGAACCGCACCTTCTTTAATGACCGCAGCAATGGCTGCCTCCAAAGCACCTGCCTTGTCCGTCTCGCCAAGCCATTCGAGCATCATGCGCGCCGTGATAAGCATGGCCATCGGATTGACTTTATACTGCCCGGCATACTTGGGAGCGCTGCCGTGCGTCGGTTCGAACACGGCCAAGTCGTCGCCGATGTTTCCCGAGGCCGCAAAGCCCAGCCCACCGACCAACTGCGCACAAAGGTCCGAGACAATGTCACCAAACATGTTCGATGTCACCAGCACCGAGTAGTCCATCGGATTCTTGACCAGCCACATGCACATGGCGTCGATGTTCGTCTCCCAGAGTTCGATATCGGGATAGCTCTTGGCCACTTCGCGCGCCGTGCGCACCATGAGGCCGGAGGTCTCTCGAATGACGTTCGGTTTCTCGACGACGGTGACTGTTTTTCGACCGGTCTTCTTGGCCAGTTCGAATGCATCGGTGATTATGTTGCGACATCCGGTTTTGGTATTGATGCGCAACGACACCGCGACTTCATCGGCGGGATGTTTATCGAAGCGACCCATCTTGGGGTTGTGCTTCTTGACCGTTTCACGCACTTCGTCCGGGAACGGATGGAACTCCACGCCGGAGTAAAGGTCCTCGGTGTTCTCGCGGAAGACAACGATGTCGATGCCCTCTTTGTAATTGAGGGGGTTGCCGGGATACGCTTTGCAAGGACGCAGGTTGGTGCGCAGGTTGAACTCCTGCCTGAGCCGCACGATAGGTGAGCTGTACACATGCCCCTTGCCTTGCAGTTCGGGAATCAATTCCTGCTCGCATTCTTCTTTGGGCATCGAGGTGATGGCGCCAAATAGCGAGCAGTCGACATTTTTCAGAATCTCAACGGTCCGATCCGGCAACGGGTTGGCTTCAGTTTTCCAGAACTCCCAGCCGATGTCGGCGTGAATATACTCGGCATCCAGGTTCAGTTTATCCAGGGCGATTTTGGCTGCCTCCATGACGTCGTTACCGACACCATCGCCCGGCATCCAGGCAATTTTGTACTTGGCCATTGGTTAGCTCTCCAGTCTTGTTCTACAATGAAAAAGTAATATTGAAAAGGTGTGATGTTCCCAAATTGGATGTAAACGGCACGAAGGCATAGTCGATCACTATGTTGCGATATCTAAACGACGTCCCGGCCGTGAAGTTTTTGGTGTCGTAGCCGGCCATGTATCCGGTGCGGAGATCGAGCATTTTATGCAACTGCGCCTCTGCTCCAAAGTGTGCATGCATCTCGTCATCGGCATACACCAACTCAAGCGCGCCGCGATAATAACTCCGATAGAGATAGCTACCACCGACCCGCCAGGCCGTCGGCAGCGGAATGTCGTTGGAACCGCGCTGGTTGGCTTTGGTGATGGTGAAGCTGGACCCCAGATTTGTCACCGAAGCGCCCAGATTGATTTGCTGGTTGATTTTGGCCTGGGCGCCCAGATCGATATTAAAGGCGCTGCCTCGGTAGCCTTCGATTTCTTCTATAAACCAACCCATGGCCGCGCCGACCGAATACCTGGGCGAGACACGGTAGGCCAGGCCGGCTTTGAAGGAAATATCGTGGGCATCAAAGAGCGCCTCCGGGTCCGCCGTGGGGACGGTGCCGCGTTTTTCGATGTCATCGTCCGCACCATAGCGGATGCCGCCGTGCAAGTATAGATTTGTCGAGAGTCCGGTGCCGAAAAAGGCGGATTCCATCCGGATGTTCTCCCAGTGAACGGTATGTCCGAACGATGCCGTGAATTTGTCCAGCCCCACCGCCGCTGCCGGATTGTAGGCAATGCCGTTGGCATCGGAACCTATCGCCACCACCGCCGCGCCCATGCCGGAAGCGCGGGCGCCGTGGTCGTTTTTCAGCATGAACAATCCATCGACCACCAAAACGGAATTGGCAGGCGGCGACACTATCAAACATGCGACGGTCACGACAGTCAGTGATACAAGGGTTGAGCTCAGTGATCTCATTACCGTCTACCTTAAAACTTAAGTTCAAACGAAAAGACGTGCTCGGAACCTTCATCGGCACGGTCGGTGGAGAAAGCGTAGTCGATGCCCAGAACACGGTCGGACAGATTAAAGATATATCCGGTGCCGACGGTGAAACGACCATCAGAAAAACCGCCCCTCAGCGCAAACTCGGGTTTGACGATATACTCGCCGCCCAGATGAACGGCCACACCCTGCTTGGAGTTCTTGACAAGATCACCGGCCAGGAGCAACCGACCATCCCTGAGGCGTGCCGATGTTCCTAATCCGATCTCTACCGGGATCTTGTCTTCTTGCTCGGTGCCGAAGGAACTGCCATCGATATATCTAAACACGTACTCTTCGTTTTTCCAAATGTACTTTGCTTCGAAGTATTTGAGGGTCAGACCCAACTGGATATCCCTGACGGCGCTGCCTTCGGACTCACCACGTTCGTGCAGCAGGTGATCCATGTGTAGCATGAACCCGGCATCGAAGCCGACCGAGAACGCTTTCATGTCGGCAAACCCGGAGTGCAGGTAGTACATCTTGACCCCGGCGGCGAACGGTCCGGCGAATCGTTTGGCGAAAACAACCGCGAAGTCGTGACTGTTCATACTGATTTCACGCCCCAGCTTATCGCCGTCGGCGTTGCGTACATCGACGGCGCCGGAGCCGGCATAGCGCCAGTGCAAACCGAGCGCCGAGTTCCCTTTGGCCGGGAACATAAGGGTGACATAGCCGACCTGCCGATCCAGCTTCATCAAACGATACGAGGATGAGAACAGACTGGTCTTAAGTCCGGCCAGTCCGGCCGGATTGTAGAGCGGTGCTGCGCCGTCGTCGGAAATCGCCCGATAGGCGCCGCCCATAGCGGTGGGACGAGCACCAATCGGCACCTGATAAAAGGCACCGGCATATCCGCCGTCGCCGTCGGCGGCGTAGAGTGATCCGCAAGTAAGGACAGCCAGAAGGGTCAGGAATATTGTAGTTTTTGTTTTCATCGATGACTCTCCTTACGGTATGACCGCCAGTTTACCCCAACTCACATCGCCGGTTGAGTATTCCACTTTGAAATAGTAAACACCGACCGCAACCTGCTCCCCCTTACCGTTGTAACCATCCCAGGTTGCACGGAGGGTACCGGAAGCCGGATAGGTTCCCTTGAGGTAGGAGACGTTGTCGATAACGCGCGCCACCAGATTCATGGCGAAATCGTAAATCTCAAGTGTGATTCGCCCTTCGGATTCCACTACAAAGTGGAAGTCGACGATCGGATCACGAGTATGGCTGAATGGCACCGGGAAAGCATACACTTCATCCGGTGGGGTTAGAGAATCCACCACGAAGAAGCTCTGCCCGTTTTGGAAGTCGGCCAAATCAAACCGCACCGTGCGATCATCGGTTCCCGCCCACAAGTATGGCGAGCTTGCCGCAACACCATACACTGGAGCGTTGTACGCCAGCAGAGGCTCTCCGTTATTGTAGGTCATGGCCACGGTATCCCAACTGGTTGAAGTATCATCGTTATTATAGACCAGGCCACCGCCTGTTGCCGCAAAGACGGTGGAATTGTCAAAGGCGAAGTTCCAGGCGAAGTCATCTCTATAGAGGGCTCGCCACTTTCGTTGGAATCCGACCGCCAGCCCGATGTCATCCGGTGACAATTCGTTGCCGTCCTCGTCGACCGGCACCACTCGTCCGACGCTCAGGGCGACGGAATCGCCGAATTCTCGATGCCGGTTGGACACCCATATGCGGGCATATTCATCATCGACATATTGAACGGCCAAGGCCGGAATAAAGCTGCCGACCAGCCCGCCGCCGGTGTTAATGGGCTTGTGTGTTACCACGGCATCAGCCGCCAGGCTGTCGGTGTTGACGCGCTGAATGCGCCATTTTCGCTCACTCTCACCGGTCGCACCGAGCGACACGGCGAAACCGTTATCGGTCCCGAGTATCATGGTGTCCCCTTTGACCTCCAAAGTAGTGAGCACGTCATCCGATAGATTATCGACCAGTATGCCGTTGACACGATGCTCCACATCAACGATCTCACCGTCAAAGAGACCCGGGTTGAAACCGGCCGTGGTGAACCGCATCCCGGCCTCTCCGACAACGTAGGCAGTGTCTCCCATGAAATTGACATCGTTGGTGACCACATCCACCTGGAGCCTGAGCCAGCGGGTGCTGTCGATATTGTGCCTGCCCACAATGGGGCGCCCTTCGAGCGTCAGCGGTCGATGGATCGTCCAGATAGCGAGCGAATCCAGAACCGAATCGAGGTTTCCAAGAGTGTCCAGGCTTTCGACAGTGTATAACGGCTGCGCCTTAGCCGTGACAATTCGCGCCGAGCTGGCATCTCCCTGAGAAGTGGAGTCGTATTCCGGAAAGGCGTGAAACTCCTGCGAGTCAATAGAACCGGCTGGATCAAAATACAGAAGGGCCAATCCGGTGTCGGTACCCACTGCCAGCAATCCATCGATCTCCATCACCGCGGAGACCGAATTGACCATATTGTGCAGAGCGGACGGGGTAACCGAATCAATCAGGATGCGCTCCCAGGTCAGGCCGGTATCAAGCGAGGTTACCAGACCGTTCTCTTGTGCAGCCATGTAGAGACGCTCGCCTAAAGCCGCAAAGTCCGAGATGGTGTCGCTCTCAAATCCGGTGATCGAATAGAAACTGTCGCCGCGATCATCAGAGGCGGCCAAACCGGTGGGGGCTCGCAGAACCGGGTCAATGGTGCCGACCAGCAAACGTCCACGGAAATCGAATACCGACGAAATGTCGGGCCCGGGGAGTCCATCCTCGACGAAGCGACTGATATATGGCGCGCCGGTGACCTGCCCACGGGTCAGTCCGGTGGCGCCACCGAAAAAGACAAAACTGCTGTCGACACAACCATCGCAGAAAGCGACTCGGTTTATGTGTTTGGAATGCGGTTTCTCACGCGGCGGAGCAAAGATGTACTCCATCACGCCATCAGCCGTGCCTGCCCAAACAACCAGCGTGTCCCCATGTGAGCTGTCGGTAGCGCATGAGAAATATCGGTTGCGCAAACTGGGTTGACCGCCGGCATTGAACTGTATCGAGTCAAGGCTCGAGGCATAGATGCGTCGCCAGTTCACGCCGTTGTCTCGTGAGGCCAGAAAGCCACCGGCGAAGGCGGTGAAGAAAACCCAGTCTTCGTGGCCGGTGATGTCGAACACTGTGCGGTCGCCACCCCATACCGAGCCGATGTTCTGACCTATCACCGAGAAATCGATCTGGGTCCAGGTCTGGCCGTTGTCGTCGGAATAGGAAACGCCATCCGATAATGTGAAGATGCGTTCCTGGAGAACCTCGCTGTGATTGGAACCAACCCACAAGCGACTACCCGCCGAGTATATTGCCGACATATTGGAACTGACCAAAGGGGCGGGACCGCCGTTTTCTGAGTTGTGGATCGACCAGGTAAGTCCGCCGTCGGTAGTGGCGTTCAACCCTTCACCGGTGATCAGCCAGACACCACCGCCGTGCGTGATGACGTCGATTGCTGAGTTGCTCAGGTATCCACTATCGGGCGATGGAAAGGCCGCGGGCAAGAGTAGTTGGGCCGAGGATGTTGCGGCCGTCAACAGACTGACCAAGACCAAAAGCCATAAGAGCCGGATTTTTTTCAATCTCACTACGTTCTCCCACTTACAAAACAGCCGCCGGCATCAGGCCGGGCCCGAATGCAGCGGCGGTATCTTGGATGTTCTCTATGATCAAAATCCCATATCCGATTGGGGCGTCTCGATTTCATGTCTATACCAACGGCCCGATAATAGTATATATCACCAGGGCAGGCAAGACAAATCGGAACGCCGTGTGCTGATCCAACTTTTGTACCAGCCAGCACCCAATCCGTTCCGAATCAGACCTAATTGATCAGGCTTTTCTCGAAGGTAACAGCGCCCATGACTGAATCGACATAGAAGTAACTCTCCGGATGAAAGGGTGCAAACAGCAGATCGGCGCTGGTTACCTCAAAGTCGCCTTTCTGAGCCAGAGTGCCGACCATACGATCCAGTTCGGCCCGGTAGGTGATTATTCCGGCGAACATCCTTGCCTCGGCCAGGCCGAGCGTCACCGGTTGGCAGCGCTGATCGAAGGAGTCGACCGGCACCGTTTCGATTCTGGGCAGGGCCGCGGACATTCGTTTGGTAAGCCGGAACATGGCTTCGAAGTTGTCGATTCGAAAGCCGGGCAATACCAGTCTCTCAGACCGAAACAGACCACCGAACAATCTCTGCAAACGCGCCTGTACATCAGGAGTCACAGCCAGCGACCAAAAGGGAAACAGGCCGTCGGTCCGGGCACCGGCCGGCACCGTCATGGAGACAGAACCAATGCGCTCAGATCCATGATCGAGCGAGATCAACTGATGACAATTGGCGCACACATAGAGTATGGACTGACTGGAAGGCAGGTCCTCGCCGCAATTGGAACAGCGATGAAAATCGACCCCGAGCCGGCCGAACTCCATCGGCTGGGAATCGACCGTGTCGGACCGGCCGGTGTACTCAGACCGATCAACGTGGTCCAACATGCGACCGGTCACGGCATCGACGACAAAGCGGCTGAATTCACCACCGGAATATGACTCGGCGACAAGGCAGGGAAAATAGACCAGAGAGGCGACGGGGCGAAAAAGCTCGGTGCGGTTCTTGCCAAAAGCTGCTTCATCAAGCTGGGCCAGGTTGTTGATACGAGAAAGTAGTTTCTCCGCCGCCTCGGCCCATGGTTTCACTACCGGCAGCGGTTCAAACCCGTCCTGAGTGTTGTCGCGAGAGAACGGTACCAGTTTGAGATAGCTCGTTCTCACGCCGATGGCGAAAGGCATGCCGTCAAACTCGACCCCGGCCGGCAAGGTGGTCGAGTAGGGCGTCAGACTGATATCGGTTCTTTCTTTTTCGGTCACACACTCCGACTGACCGTTTTCGTCACAACCATGCTCGCGCGTCTCGATCCGGTTGCGCACCTTCAGGAGCACGGCGTCGACCTTCCAATAGGGATAGTAGATTCGTTTGAACTGTAGACCGGTATCGGTTAAGGGTAGCCCATGTTCCTTGAGATATCTGTCAATCGCAAAACGGGCCTCACGCTCGGTAACCTTGGCCGCCACCAGATAAGCCGGTGGGATATCGGGCATGGTCACCCTCAGGACCGAGCCACAATGCCCGCAGGCTATGACATGAAACTCGCTTTCGAGTTTAAGTTCGCCGCCACAGCCGGGACAGCTGACGCCAATGTAGAAACCGCTCTGGTTCTTACTGGTTTGAGTCAGTTGCGTCATCACCGCTCATGGATTTACCGCAGGCTCCACAGAATTTCGAACCGTGAACAGCCTCGGCCGCACAATGGGGGCATTGCACTTTCGCGTCCAGTTTATGGCCGCAGAAATGGCAGAAATTGGCTTCGGTCGGCAGTTCTTTGCTGCACGACGGGCAGGCGCTCTGCACCACCATCGGATGCCCGCATCGATAGCAATAGCGCGACTGTTCCGGCGTATCGGTATGGCAACCTGGACACTTGACAGTGGCAATAGACTCGCGTTTCAGGTCGGTCTGTTCCGGGGTGAATACCTTTGACATCATGGCCGGCATCATCAGGCCCACACCGGCCGCCATACCCATAGTGGAACCGGCTTGACCCGGGCCGCCCTGGCCGCCGAGTCCCTTGGCCATTTCAAACTTGAGGAATTTGTCGAGATCGCCGACCGCCTCAAGTCCGGAACGCTGGTCGATCATTTTGGAGACTTCGTCGGGAGGAGTGATCGATGAGATGAAGAAATCGGTGAGTTCAAGACCGTATTTCTCAAATTCGTTGCGAACAATCTCTTTGAACTGCTCGGCCAACTCGGTATAGATGGCCGGAAGATCCAGAATGGTGTCCAGCCTCTCCCCCAACAGATCGTTCAGGCGGGCGATAATAACATCGCGCAAGTAGCTTTGTATTTCATCGGTGGTGTAGATTGCCTGCCGCCCGACAATCGAGTTCAAGAACAGCGGTGGGTTCTGAATCTTGATCGTGAAGGCGCCGTGACCCCGCAAACGTATCAGACCCAGCTTGGAATCCTTGAATGTGACCGGGTGTTTGGTGCCCCACTTGAGACTGGTGAAGACTTTCAGATTTACAAAGTAAACTTCCGAACGGAACGGTGAATTGAATCCAAAAGGGAAAGCCAACAGCCTGGTCAGGATGGGCAGGTTAAACGTAGTCAGCGTATGTTGTCCGGTTGTAAAAGAGTCGGCGGCATGCCCGTTTTTGAAAAACATGGCCATCTGCGAATCACGGACAATTAGCTGGGCGCCCATTTTGATGTCAGCCGAACCTTGTTGCGGAATCCGGTAAATCATCTCCTCGCCGGAAGGATCAACCCATTCAAGAATCTCAAGCAACAAACCCATGTCTACTCCCTTGCGTTACGGTTTTACATTATTCGATTAATCGACAGGATCAGGCCTCGGCTTGAATCCGGGCACGTTCTCAGACTTCACCCTTCGACTCCGCTCAGGGTGAGGTGGGGGGGGCTCAGGGTTAGGGGGGGCGCTCAGGGTGAGGTTGCCAGAAATCTTAGGGGAGATTGGTGGATGCTCGCTGTAAAGGGAGATAGATTCCCGCCTACGCGGGAATGACAG
>JAOUBJ010000034.1 GCA_029860345.1 Candidatus Zixiibacteriota bacterium
CGAATTGCCTCACAATTAATGTTACCGAAGTGCCGGGAATTGTCAGGGTCGAATGATACGTTGACTCATAATTGATGTTACCGAAAGGAGACGCGATTATGGGTGGAGATTCCAAGCAAGATTACCTGGACGCGATACTGCCACGCTATTTGGAGGCCTCGAAACAAGAGAAGGGGATCATTCTCAGGGAGTTCTGTGCTGTCTGTGACTATCATCGCAAACACGCCATTCGGCTTTTGAATCATCGCAAGAGGGAACCGACAAAACGACCGGGTCGAAAAGCTCTCTACCACTCACCTGAGTTCCTGAGAGCTCTCAAACGAATCTGGCTGGCCACCGATCAGATGTGCTCAAAGAAGCTGGTGGCGGCCATACCACTCTGGCTGCCGTTTTACGAGGGCTCCTATGGGAAACTGTCGAACAAAACGACAAGACAACTCTTATCAGTCAGTGCCGCTACAATTGATCGCGTATTGGCCAAGACTCGTGCCCACACTCGCCTCAAAGGTCGCTGTGCCACCAAACCAGGCAGCTTGCTTAGAAACCAGATCCCCATCCGAACTCACAACTGGGATATCTCCCAACCCGGATTCATGGAGGCCGACACTGTCGCCCACTGTGGTAACTCCCTGGCTGGAGATTTTATCTGGAGCCTCACCCTAACCGACATCCACACCGGTTGGACCGAAGCACGAGCCACTTGGAACAACGGGGCCACCGGTGTCATCGAACAAATCAAAAACATCCAGACCAACCTACCCTTTGAACTAAAAGGCTTCGATTGCGACAACGGCGGTGAGTTCCTAAACCACCATCTGCTCAGATACTTCACCGACCACAAACCAAGAATCAAGTTCACTCGATCACGACCATACAGGAAAAATGACAACGCCCATGTCGAACAAAAAAACTGGTCCTTCGTCAGACAATTACTCGGATACGACCGACTCGACAACCAAGACCTGGTCGAACTCATCAACAACCTCTATGCCCAACAATGGGGCCTCATGCAAAACCACTTCTGCCCAACTCTCAAACTCATTCAAAAGACACGGATCAACAGCAGATACTACAAAAAGTACGGTACGGCCAAAACACCGTTCCAAAGACTCATGGAATCAGACCACGTCTCCAAAGATGAAAAAGACACTCTGAAAAAAACGCACCGATCACTTGACCCCTTCCGTCTCAAACGACAAATTGACCGACAACTGAAGGCGATCTTCAGAATGGTCATAGTAACCTCTAATGTGAGGCAACGTATCTGACCACCGCTAAGCCTTCGGTAACATCCTGCAATGAGGCAACGCGAGCCGCTGAGCCACTGGCAGAAGAGGTTGAATTCTCCCGCTCGACGAGAGTAGGTACTCTTGAAGACAAGATAGGTTGACCGGCTGCTCATAATTCCTGAGCCTAGCCCGGCTGCCGTATGAAGAGGTGAAAACATGATCAGGTTTGAGAAAAAGAACGATCTGGCGCCGGTATGTCCGCATTGCAAGAAGGAAATAATCAGAGTCTGGTACCGCGAGATCAAAGGTGACCTGGGCAAGCGTTGTCTCTACTTCTGTCCGGATTGCCGTTCCTGCCTCGGCGTGTCACACCGCAAGGGTCTGACCTTCGGCTGGTAGGGCGGGCCGGGGCGACCGAGTTTCTGGTTGCGAGTGCGGAAGATCAACTGTACTATAGAAGAAAGAAGCTCGTAGGTCGGTCTGGAGCATGGTAAAACCGCCTCTGGTTCTGCCTCCTGCCGCGGAACCGCTAAGCCGACGCGGCCGAGGCCCCGCAAGCTTGGGTGGCACCCTCAACGTCGCGTTGGGGGTGATAATCTCCCACCCATAAGAACCCGTCCCAAACAAGGTTTGAGACGGCCACCCAATTTGAAGACTGGATTCCGGCCTTCGCCGGAATGACACAGGGACGCCGGAGTGACAATACGAGGAAAGATAGGTCTGTGTCTGAGTTGAAACTTCGAAGTTATCAAGAATCCGACGAACCGCAGGTGGTGAAACTGTGGTGGCAGGTTTTTCCCGATTCATCGAACTGGAATGATCCGCATCAGGACATTGCCAGCAAACTCTCGGTGCAGCGTGATCTGTTCATCGTGGCTATGCTCGAAGAGGAACTTGTGGGAACAGCCGTTGGCGGCTACGACGGCCATCGTGGTTGGGTCCACTTAGTTGCGGTTAATCCGAGTTTTAGACGCCGGGGGATTGGAGCAGCATTGATGCATCGTGTCGAACAGGATCTGGCCGCACTCGGTTGTCCCAAGTTGAACCTTCAGGTTCGCGCCGAGAACTCAGAGGTGGTTGCTTTCTACCAGAGTTTGGGATATCAGGTGGAAGAACGGGTCAGCATGGGCAAACGGCTCGCTCCCGACACAAAAACATTGGACAAGTAAGACAGAGGCACAATCCATGAAGATCGGAAGCCAGTCGGAAGTCAGACCCATACGGAGCTTGCTGCTAAAACATCCGCGCGACGCCTGGAGAAACCAGGCCAACATAGATGCACAGTACCAGAACCTCAACTATTTCGAACGTCCGGACTATGAGAAAGCGGTGGCCGAATACGACCAGTTTATAAACCTACTTTCAATTGAGTCCCCTGAGATTCATCTCCTACCATCCGAGAAAAACACCGGGCTGGACTCGATCTACACGCACGACCCGGTCATCATTACCGAAGCGGGCGCCGTCCTGTGCAAAATGGGCAAGGATGCTCGCATGGGTGAGCCTGAGGCGGTGGGCAGTTTTCTTGAGAAGATAAATGTACCTATACTCGGTGCAATTACCGGTGAAGGACTATTAGAGGGCGGAGATGTTGTCTGGCTTGACGAACGCACGCTGGCGGTCGGTGAGGGGTATCGCACCAACGCCGAAGGAATCAGGCAACTAAAATCGTTGACTGAGAACCTTGTCGATGAGTTTGTGGTCGTACCGCTACCTCACTGGGAGGGTCCCGGTGACGTCTTGCATCTTATGTCGATGATCAGTCCGGTGAGCCACGATTGTGCCGTTGTGTATTCTCGGATGATGCCGGTTACTTTCCGACAACGACTTCGAGAGCGGGGGATGAACCTGATTGAGGTGCCTGATGACGAGTACGACAGCATGGCTTGTAACGTGTTGGCCACGGCCCCGGGTCACTGCCTGATGTTGTCCGGCAATCCTCAGACCTCCCGCAAGCTGTCGAAGGCAGGTATCGAGGTTACCGAGTACTCAGGCGCCGAGATTTCCAGAAAAGGAGCCGGCGGACCCACCTGTCTGACCCGGCCGCTGTGGCGGCAGGCTTGAAACCAACGACCGTTGGGCGGTACTCACGTTCTGCAACGCAAGTTGACCTCCCGTTCATCCGGGAAAAGCCAGCTTTGAGCAAGTAGCTCCCGGACACCATACGTCTCTGCACAACCACGCAACATCGACCACGGTCGGTGCAAATCACATCGCCCCCGGCGGTAGTCGTCAATCAACCCAATGGATTTAGACATGCCTGAAACCGGATCGTGTTTCATAAGGGTGCGACAGATACCCTTTAAGACGCTTATCCGCTTGGCCTGAGTGGATTTCAACTTTAGAATCCTCATAAACTCGATTGCGTACTCCTGCCGAAGTTCTGTTGGTTTTGAAGACGATGCGCGCGCCAGCAACCGATCCAACCGTCGTCGCCCATCCTTGTGGTGCGCGTCCAGCAGACAGATTTCCCGATGGTGAAACGAAGTGAGCTTTCTGACCGTGGGTCGATGGTCCAGGGCGACTTGCATGCGATGACAGGCAAAAAGCCGCACCACGAAATTCTCACGCACTGACTCATCCGACAACTCCCGCTCTTCGACGACCGGTAGCAGCGGGTATTGTCTGAGCAGCGCCGTCGCAAACAGACCCTGCCCGCGTAGGGACGACCGCCCCATTTGATCAAGTAGTCTGACTTTCTTCAGACCGCAGGTGGGGGATTTTGACTTGAGTATGAAACCACAGAGGTGCTCGAAATCCGGACGGCGCAGCCGCTGTGACGACCAGCGCTTCATTTCCTGAGTTCGATCACGGCCGCTGTCATTGCCTATCAGGCGCGGCGACGTGCGGGTACCATGAAGGTCAATGGTCTCGCGCGGCACACCCATCCCGGTTTCCACTTCCGGACAGACGGGCACGAATGCGAAGACCTTCCCGAGCACCTCGGTGATATAGCGATCAAGTTTGTGACCGCCATCAAAGCGCACCGGCTTGCCCAGCAGGCAGGAGCTGACTCCAATTGCAGGCTCAAAGCTTGTAACCGATTGATTCATGCAAGTTCACTAGTTCCTGGTTTCGCGAGACGGTGCTTGGGACATCGTCCCGCCCTGATCTGCAACCTATAATCGGACCAACTGAAAATCAAGCGCTCTGAATCCGGCACTCATATTATTCTTGTCCGGCCTTTTATCTTTTGGTAGCATTTGTCATGTCCACTTGACTATCAGGAGGAAATCGTGTATTCCGTATGCAGAGAGAGATACTCAACGATACCGGCTTTGGGTATGGCGATGGTCCTGGCGTTCGGGCTGTTTCCAAACGTGGAAGCCTTAGAATCAACAGAGGATGGGTCCACTGTGTCACAGCCGAAACAGTTTTTTGTTCAGCTACTGCCGGTTCGCGACGGCTTCCCGGAGAACATGACAGACGACGAAGAGAGGATCATGTCTGAACATTTCGAGTATCTCAAAAATCTCACACGGCAGGGAAAGGTCCTTATGGCCGGACCATGTTTTGACCCGACCTTTGGATTGGTGGTTCTGGAAACGGGCACACAGGAAGAGGCGGCGGCTTTGATAGACAACGACCCTTCGGTGATCGAAGGTGTCAATACCTATAAGATGCAACAAATGCGAGTGTCGCTAATGGCCAACCATGTTCCCGCCGTGCGGTATGTTGTAGAACCGTCGGACCGGGTCATGAAAAAAGAAATCGAAGTAACATCGTCGCTTCAAAGTGTGTGGCGAGACTGGACCACTACCGAAGGTGTGCAATCGTTCTTTGCCGATCATGCTCATGTCGAACTGAGGCCGGGTGGGCCGTTTGAGATATACTTCAACCAAAACGCTCCGGAAGGTCAGCGCGGTTCCGAGGGCTGCCGGATTCTCAGTTACCTGCCCATGACGATGCTGACATTTGAATGGAATGCGCCACCGTCGTTTGGCGATTTGCGATACGAGTATACTCGCGTGATCATTGTGTTCGCAGAAATGCCCGAGGGTAAAGTGAAACTCAGCCTGTCACACCTCGGTTGGGGGCACGGTGAAAAGTGGAATGAGTTGTATGAGTACTTCGACCGGGCTTGGGATTACGTGTTATCGTCATTTGCGCAACATTGTGACCAGCAATAGCCTGAGTCCGTTTGTCGAACACGCATTATACCAAAAGGTGCGGGAACCTGGCGATAGGCGCAGAGGTTAGGCCTGCATACTGTGGGTGAAGTCACTTTAAGGGCTGCCTGAATTCTGGTAAAAAGCAGTTGGTGAGAAAAAGGAGTTAACAATGGAAAACTGGACGACAACACTTTTGGACTGGGCCTATCTTTTCGGTCCCAAAGTCATCGGCGCTCTGGCCATCATAATTCTCGGTCGCATCGGTGTCGGAATCGTGGCCGGAATAATCCGGCGGTTGATGGCCAGAGCACAAGTGGATGAGACCCTGACGAAGTTCGTGGTCAGTCTCACCAGAATAGCGCTTTTGGTGTTTGTCTTTATCGCGGCTCTGGGTACGCTGGGATTCGAGACAACCTCATTTGTCGCTGTCATCGGTGCGGCCGGCCTGGCCGTTGGCTTCGCACTGCAGGGATCGCTGGCCAATTTTGCCTCCGGAGTTATGCTGGTGATATTCCGCCCGTTCTCGGTGGGCGATTATGTAGAAGCCGGCGGACAGAGCGGCGCAGTCGAGGAAATTCATATCTTCAGCACGGTGCTGCGAACACCCGACAACAAAAAAGTCATTATACCCAACAGCCGAATCACCGGAGATAACATCGTCAACTACTCGGCCAAAGATACCCGACGGGTTGACCTCGTGTTCGGCATTGGATATGGCGACGACCTGCTGAAAGCAAAGCGAATCCTGGAACGGATCATAGCCGACGACAGCCGAATACTTAAGGACCCCGGGCCAACTATCGCCGTGCTGGAACTGGCCGACAGCTCGGTCAATTTCGCGGTGCGACCCTGGGTGAAGACAGCCGACTACTGGAGTGTGCTTTTCGACATCACCGAGAAAGTGAAACTGACGTTCGACGGGGAAGGTATCTCGATTCCGTTCCCGCAGCAGGATGTTCACATGTACCAGGTAACTGGAAGCTGAAGGAGGCTACAATGAACAGGATTGTGACAACCCTGGGGACATTGTTGCTTGTGACCGTAAGCACTCTTTACAGCGCCGACACGGACACCCCCAACAGGTGGAAGCGGTCGTTGATTGTCGATGCCACCGTTACGCAAACATCGTACTCCGATTCCTGGGTGGGTGGTGAAGCCGGGTCGGTCAACTGGGTCGGCAACCTGAACACCAGCGTTGAAAAACAGCTAAAAGCCTGGCTGGATTTTCGGTCGACATTGAAACTGTCGTTCGGACAGACAATCACCCAGGACGCAGAGACCAAGGGATGGAGCAAGCCCAAGAAGTCGACCGACCTGATCGACTGGGAAAACGTGGGACGTTTTACACTGAACAAGTTTGTCGATCCTTACGCGGCTTTCAGGCTGGAATCGCAGTTTATGGATGCTTCGATGCAGGAGAACAAACTATACTTCTCACCTGTGCGCCTGACCGAGTCGGCCGGTATCGCCCGCAAGTTCTACGAACGCGACAAAGACTTCTTCACCAGCCGTCTGGGCCTGGCACTCAGGCAGACGCTCAAGAGCGTAGCCTTCTATAATATGGACAGTACTGAAATCCTAACCGCCGACACCACGCTGACCGACGGCGGCCTGGAATCGGTGACCGATATCGTCCTCACTCTAAGTGAACGATTGCACTATACCGGTAAACTCACCGTCTACAAGGCGCTGTTCTTTTCGGAGAAAGACAATGTGAAGGACACTCCGTTTGAGGATGACTGGAAGGCTATCGATGTCAACTGGGAGAACATTTTCGCTGCGTCAATCAGTAAGATCATCACGGTGAATTTCTACACGCAGCTTCTATACGACAAACAGGTCTCCAAGAAAGGTCGGTTCAAGGAAACGCTGGGTATAGGTTTCGTTTTCAAGCTGATGTAGTCAGGTGTTGTCGTTGGCGGCAATTGGAAGCCACTTGTGGCCGCTCTCGTTTGCCCCGGCGTCGACTGCGCTCGGCATAGCATGGACGTGGCGCACGAGGACGGACACCATGCACAAACTTGTCATTACGCACAAATCTGTCATTCCCGCGCAGGCGGGAAGGTGAATTCACATTTGAAGTGCAACAGTTCCTTCCAAAATACCTCTGCCGGGGTCCAAAAGTCCAGACATTTTCGGGGCGTGTTATTGTACGCCTGTATGAAATGCACGAAGTGTTCC
>JAOUBJ010000035.1 GCA_029860345.1 Candidatus Zixiibacteriota bacterium
CAAAACCATCGTCATAGCCGCGGTCAACGTCGTCTTTCCGTGATCCACGTGACCGATCGTACCGACGTTCACGTGCGGCTTAGTCCGTTCAAATTTCTCTTTTGCCATAGTCTCCGACTACCTCCGTAATTCTAATAAGCCCAGAACCAGGATTGAACTGGTGACCTCATCCTTACCAAGGATGTGCTCTACCGACTGAGCTATCTGGGCTTTACAGTCCGTTACCAAAGTCCAGGGCCAAAAAAAAGAGCCACTACGCCCTCAGACCAACCGGGAATGTATTGCAATTGGCCAACTTATGTCAAGCCGTTTTTTAACTAAATCGCAATTATTTCACAAATAATCCACAAAAAGACCAGCCCATTCCTTTATCGGGTTTTTCGCCCTATCTGTCGTATGTTTAAGTGTATCGTCCTTTTTAGCCCCTATTTCACCCATTTTGTTCAGTTTTTCAACAGGCTGGGACCAAAGGTGGAATGGTGGAAACCGCGTAGCGGCGGGCCTTGTGTCCGCCGGTCGCTGTCTCGCCACCAGCCTGCCCCGGTTCTCGCCATTGCGAGCGAGTCCGCGTTTCGCGGATGAGCGCGGCAATCTCATACGGTACCCCACCCAGAGGCTTTGCGTCGGGTGGGAAAGCACTACCGGGTGCATAGCGCCAAAAGACCGATTTATCGGTGTCACCCCGAGCGGAGTCGAGGGGCCGCAGGCCGTTCCTACTCCTGTCATTCTGGCGCAGGCCAGAATCCAGTTCTTGACTTGTAGGGCGGGTCCGTCTTCGGACCCGCCATCTTGTTCTAGGGCTCGGCCCGCTCCTCACACCCCTGCAATCTTCGACCTGGACCTACATGCCAACGGGAGTGAGGACTTTGGAGCCCATGCCCCACGACATGGATGGTTTCACGGGCCGTCCGACCTTAGCCATCTAGACCCTTTCGCGCCCGGTTGCTCTGTACCGTCTAGCGCCGCCTGGCGGCCAAGTGACGGCATAGCGACGATCATCGAGTACTTCCAGAAAACCTAGTTCGTGGCCCTTTTCCGGGATGATGCTTTCTTCGACGAGGTTAACCTTCACGCCATTTACTTCGCAAAACGCCTTCAGTGCTGTCAGATCGGGAGGAGGCTGTGGGCCGGCAACTTGTGCCGCGATGGAGGACACAAAACCGGCAGCTCGAGGATGTTCGACGGCGTAGGCTCTGATCGGCTCGAAGTCAATAGGTGGCATCGCCTTCTCAATGATCTTTATGTTCTTTGGTACAGCCCTCATTATGAACTCCTGTAGTTTGAAGGCAAGTGCAAAAGCTTGTGGTCTCAATATGTGCGCCCTTGAAGCATCAGCGAGCAGGTCGAAATCCTGGTCGAGTTGAAAGACAGGCTCGCACACAATCTCCATGGATTCAGAAATCAACTGTATCAACCTAGCCTTCAAGATTCCTTTGAACCGAGTCGCTCGGCGAACTGCGGTAAGCCGATTCGTGTCTTGGTCCTCCATGCGAACAAAGTAAACCGATATCCTGGCATGCTTCTTCAGAGCTCCTTTGTCTATTGGTATGCCATCAGCTTCATGCAATTGCTTCAGATGCACTGCCTGGATGGCGTCAAGTGGAATGTATACATGTTCAGAACTACTGTACTTTTCTGATGGTTGGTATCTCCTAGGAGGCTCCATCTCTCCTGCCTCGACAGCAGTCTTACGATTGGTCTTAGTGACCTTTCCTCCCGTCCACTTACTGAGTTGCATGTTATCCCATGTTGTCATCACCATGTTCAGCAACTCGGCTTTTACCTCTTCATCCACCTTTACGCGGTAAAAATCCAGAGTCTTCTTTTCTCCATAGTTGACCTTCCGCTTTTTTCCGTTCGGCTTCTTTTTGCCATTCTTGTCTTCATGCTCCTCGTCGAGCTTGAGGCCGACACCGAACTCGAAATGCCTTATTCGGTCAAAGTCGAATGTGAGTGGTGGCATATATCCCCCTCAAAGTAAACGTTATCACTTAAACTATATGCTATTATATGCTCGCCAGGCAGTATGACCACCCGTCGTGTTATAAGCACTTGACTTTGCTTGCCGGCGATTGGGTTGTCGGTGACAGGCGGATAGATGGTGAAGACACGATAGCCTTTGATCGCGAATATGATATTCATATAGTGCAGATTGAGATGCCAAAACAGATATACGACGAACCCTAGTGCGGCCAGAGCCGCCAGCAGTTCACGCAAGGAAGTGAGGTCGGCTGTATAGAAGGGCAGCAACATGGCAAAGAGATACACGAGCAGATGGTCTCGATGATCTTCTACTCTGCCGACATTGATAACACCGGTGTCCTTCTCTTTGCACGCGGCGCAGTATCGCAGCCACAAGACAAGATTTGGCAGTATTACCATGAAGGCGCAAAACCCGATAAAGCAATGCTCTGGTATAAGGCCGTTTCCGCGAATCGCCCACAATATGAACAAAGGTGAAAAGCTGCTCATCACCATGAACAGGCGCGCTGTCTTCATACCCTCTGCTGGTAGCTGCTGATGCACTTAAGTTCTCCCTATTGGCCACTATTATTCACACCACACATGCACTGGTGAAGATATAGCGCACGCCTCTACAATCGAAGAATAACCAAGGCTCGGATCGGAGTCAAGGAATTTGTTGAGAATGTTGTCCATGAAAGAACCTGCCAAACCCTCTGAACCGTGGGCCCGGGTGGCCCGTAGGCTTGCCCCGGATTCCTACAGTCGGCACATCCTTCGACTCCGCTCAGGATGAGGTGATAAATCACTGCTTGCGCTTCGCGCCTTGTCGCATCATGTGGTACCCCGCCCCAAGCAAGGCTTGAGACGGCCACCCAACCTGCCCCCCCCCTCACTCGCACGGCAGCGGCGCCGGGCCGAATCTCCACATATAATCGATCATGTATATCAAGTCGCCGATATCCACAACACCACTGGCATCAACGTCGGCTTCCTCCATCACAGGCGGAGCCGGACCGCCTCGGAACATGAAGTCGATCAAGTATAGAAGATCGGAAATGTCGATGTCGTCATTGATATCCCCCTGGACATTACCACGCAAACCGACACACTCGGTTATGGTCTGACAGGCATCTCCCACCCCGTTCGAGTCGGCATCTGCCTGGCTGGGATTGTAGTTGAAAGGACAATTATCGTCCAGTCCGCAGACGCCATCGTTGTCGATATCGTTGGTTGAATCACCAGGGCAGATGTCGCAACCATCACCGATACCATCGAAATCATCATCGGCCTGAGTCGGATTGGGAAAGAACGGGCAGTTGTCAGGCGGGCATGTGTTACCGGGGAACCCTGGGTCTCCGAATCCGTCGTTATCCCTGTCAGTGCATTCATCGCAAACGTCTCCAATCCCATCATAATCATAATCCGCTTGATCGTGATTGTAGATTGTCGGACAGTTGTCGTCTTCACAGTACTGTGTAACGTAACCCCAGCCGTTGCCATAACCATCACCGTCATTATCCATGCAATGGTCACAATAATCCCCCTCTCCATCGCCATCAAGGTCGGCTTGATCGGGATTCCAGTGCCACTGACAGTTATCACAAACGTCTCCCAACCCATCTCCGTCTCCATCGTTCTGATCGGGATTGTAGACGCTCGGACAATTGTCCTCCGTACACTCGTTCTCCGGGTGTTCGGGATCGCCAAACAAGTCACCGTCTGAGTCAACGCACGTCCCCCAGAACAGAATCGAAACATCGCCGGAGACCCAGTTAGCAGTGGCCAGATCAAGATGGCCGTCATTATCGAGATCGGCCAGCACAATACCATTCGGTCCCTCGCCGACTGTGTAACTGTTCCAGAACTCGAAACTACCGGACCCGTCATTCATGTAAACAGTCACCGAACTGTCGATACTACCGGCAGCGGCAAGATCGATATCACCGTCGCCATCGATATCGCCGACAGCTACATCATACGGGGTGTCACTGGCTGGATACGTGCTGGCGGCTGAGAAAGTCGAATCACCGTCATTGAGTCTCACGGTCATACTGTTGGGTCCGGAGTTGGCCGTCACCAAATCTACCCAGCCATCACCATTGAAATCGGCCGCTTCGACCGCTCCGGCAAAACTGTCCATTGCATATCTGAAAGCACTTCCAAAAGTACCATCCGGGTTGCCAAACAATATTGCCACATCGCCCGAACCGGCGTTGCCGCTGGCCAGGTCAATAACTCCGTCGTTGTTAAAGTCGGCAGTAACGATGGAGGTGGGTCCCAAACCTGGTCCTACCGAGTACCGAGTCTCGTCGAAGCTCCCATCCCAACTCTGCCGGAGGATCGACACATCATTAGAGCCGGAGTTAGCCACGGCCAGATCAATATCACCGTCACCGTCGAAGTCACCGATGGTAACGGCTGCGGGCTTGTCACCTACCAGATAGCTCGCGGACTGCGCAAGAACCCCAAAGTCCGCGTTGGTAAAGATCACTACTGAATCCTTATCCCGCAAAACAACGGCCAGGTCGTTGAAACCGTTGCCGTCGAAGTCGGCCGCCGTCACGCCAACCGCCTGGCCGCTTACCGCATAGTCGGTCCGCTCGGAGAATTGACCCTCCACCTGATTCAGCCACACCGAGATAGAATTCCCATACTGATTGGCCGTGACAAGATCGAGGTGACCACTTCTGGTGAGGTCAGCCGTGTGAATTGCTTTGGTGAAAGCACCGGCCGGGAGCAGATCGGGGAACACAAAATCACCGGCTGCATCCACAGTGGCAATCGTAAAAGTCCATTGAAACGGCTCAAGGGGAGACCCGCCCGATGAGCCTATATCCGTCGATAGGACTACCGCAATACGTTCACCGGCGATTGCAACTGTCGAGGGATCAAACATTGCGACCCGTGTAGTCGGATTGTATGAGACCACACCTTCATGCCACCCGGACAAATCGCCAGAGACCAGGAAGCTTGAGGTTGTGATGCTCGACGAATCCATGTCAATATCGAATTCGACCGAGATCGGCGTATTGCCGGGCACGCTGAGCTCGTTCTGATCGGGACTGATTGATACAACCTGCGGAACCTGGGCGTCGGCGCTGCCGACCGTGCCCAAACAAATGAACAAGACTATGATTGTGTTTTTCACAGATGGCTCCTCCAAGTCCGCGACGGTGCATGTTGCTGCTCTAGGATGAGCAAACGGTGACAGCATAGTCAACAATAACAGCGGCTGCGATGTTTGTGGCGTTGTGCTGTCCGAGTCTTCAGATTCGGACACAAATTGACCATACATCGACCACCCACGCGATCTGAAGATCACGCGGCCACAATGGAGCAAAGCTCACGCCTGGACTCCGCTCGGCCTGACAGAGAGTGGGCGCGCGGCGCAAAGAGTGATTTTTCACCGCGAAGCGAGGGACCCATTTATGGGTGATTTATCACTTTAACATCCTTTAACAAGATCGCGCTTAACAGTGGGTCCGCATATCCGTATTTTGCTGCAAGTGACAGCAAACAACCGCGCCCTCATGAAAGGAAGCCTGCCATGAGACAATTAGTCATCGGTGCCCTGACCATAACATTACTTGTAACCTTATCACATAGCATCACATCCGCCGAATCGCCTGAAGAAATCATGGAAAAGCGCGCGCTCGGTTTTGTCACGACATTGCAAGCGGGTGACTCAGAAGCGCTGTTCGTTTACATGAACGAAAACTGGGCCCCGGCCAAACCGGGCGACAACCGGGATGGCCGCTGGACGCGAATCGCCGGTGACCTGGTAAAGCGACATGCCCAAGTCGAGATTGTCGGGGTCACTGTGGACCAACCATATCTACTATCCGTGCAAACAACCGAAGAAAACGGTCCGGCCCTCAGTTTCATTTTCGAGTTCGAAGAAACTCCCCCCTACGGCATTGTGCAGTTGGGCATAGAGGCAGGCGACCGTGGTCCTAAAGCCGACCTGCCGGATTTCATCATGCCGCCCGACGCCTCAACCGATCAGATTGTAGAAGCATTAAACATTTGGTTCGGTACGTTGGAGAAACAAGACAAGTTCTCCGGTACCGCATTGATAGCATGGCAGGGCAAGGCGATATTCACCGGCGCCTGGGGCATGGCCGACAAACGATGGGACATCCCCAACAATGCAGATACACGGTTCGATCTGGGTTCCATAAATAAATCGTTCACTAAGATCGCTATCGGGCAACTGTTACTGGCTGACAAGCTCACACTCGACGACCCTCTTTCCAAGCACATTTCCGACTACCCAAACGCAGAAGTGGCAGGCAAAGTGACTATCCGACATCTACTCGAACACTCGTCCGGTTTGGGAGACATCTTCACCGAAGAGTTTTTCAATTCGTCCAAATCGCTTTATGAGTCGCCGCGTGACTTCTTCGCACTGTTCGCAGATGCACCTTTACAGTTTGAGCCGGGTGAATCGCAAAGTTACTCCAACGCCGGTTTCATGGTGCTGGGCGTCATTATCGAAAACGTGTCAGGGCAAACTTACTACGAGTATGTACAGCAGCATGTATTCGATCGTGCGGGCATGACCGGCGCCGGGTTCTTCCGCCGGGACGACCCGGTGGCCAACGTCGCCGAAGGCTACACTCAAATGCGATCGGAAGATGAAGACGGTAGCTGGCGCAGCAATGCGTTCATGTTGCCGGTACGCGGCAACTCGGCCGGTAGCGCCCAGGCGACCGTTGCCGACTTGTTGGCTTTCGACAATGCCTTGCGCACATACAAACTGCTGCCGCCCAACTACACTGCCTGGTACTTCGGTGACGATGGCGCCTTGACCCAGGCAAAACTTATGGACATGCCCGAACGTGCCACGGTTGGAACAGGTATCGCCGGTGGTGCGCCCGGTGTGAGTGCAGCACTAGAGAGTGACGAGGATTTGGCCGTCATCATATTGTCCAACTACGACGCCCCGATTGCCGAGTCAGTCTCGCGTGCGCTGTACCGTCCGTTGAAGAAGGCGCTGGGAGAAACGATGTAGATTCCTGGACAACGTCATTCCGGGCTTTGACCCGGAATCCATCTTCCTCGACATCCCACCCAGTTCTTTGTAGGGTGGGTCCGTCTCTTGGTTGGCAGCCTCAAGCCCGGCTTGGGGGTGACAGGCAAGCCTGCTCCTTGCGCTTCGCGCCCTTGTGCCATCACACCGAGTCCCGTACTACCTCACCCTGAGCACCCACCACCTCACCCTGAGCGCCCACCACCTCACCCTGATCTTATGAAAAGGTCGAGAACCTTATTATCTTTTGGTAGAGTAAATAGCCAAAAGAAGAAAGGAACTCGACCATGGCAAAGAGCAGTATTATCGTTGGGATCGATTTGCACAA